>DATAIA010000514.1:0-6459 GCA_036262895.1 Xanthobacteraceae bacterium | reverse complement strand
CCATATGCGACGTTTTTGAAAAAGCAATGTCTACGCGCGACGTGTATGTCTTATTGCGTGAAACCCCGGCGGCTGATCACATCGGTGCAGGCGTGTCCCTGCCGGAATGGAAGCCGCCTACCGCCTAGAATAGGGGGCATTCGCCACGCTCTTTCGAATAAGAACCATGGGAGGAGAGCTTGAAATTATCAAAAACGTTGGCTGCAGTGTTCGCGGCCTTGATGCCCTTGACCGGTTACGCTTACGGTCAAAGTCCGGTATCGACTGAACGCGTCAAAATCGTACTTGGTTCACTGCCGCTCGCCCCAACCTGGGGCGTGACCATCGTCACCCGTGCCGAGTTGTGGAAAAAGTACCTTCCAAACGTTGAAGTCGAACGCGTGGAAGCGATGAGCGGAATGCCGCTCGTCAACAACATCATTGCTGGAAAAATCGACATCGCTTACATGGGCGATACGCCCTCGTTAATCCTTGGATCGCGCCACGACGTTGCCGAGTCGAAGTTCGTCGCCGTCACCGAGGCCGACCAGGGTGGATCGGCAGCGGTGTTCATTAAGAACGATGCTCCCTTCAAAAGCATCGCCGATCTCGACAAGAAGAAAGTGTCGATCTCGTTCGGTGCCTACACGCATCGGTTTGCGGAACAACTGGCCGATTCTAACAAGCTGAAGTTCGAGTATGTCGGTCAGAGTCCCGAAGTCGGTGTCAGCAGCCTACAGGCCGGTCGTGTCGACGCGCTGATTACTTGGCCCCCCTACGGCGAGCTTGCGGTTCATCGCGGATTCGGGCGTGTCCTGATGGACGGCTCGGGGATGAAATTCAACTCCGCTCGCTGTGTTGTCGTGTCGAAGGATTTTGCTGAGAAGCATCCGGACATCCTCATCGGATGGCTGCGCGCGGAACTGGATGCGCATCGGCTTTTGCGCGAGCGTCCGAACTACGCCGCTCAGCTGATCTTCGAGGATTGGAAGAAATACGATGTGCCGCTGGAAGTCATCAAAGAAGGCTTCAAGTACAAGGTCTATCCTGACGATATCGCTCCGGAGTGGCGCAAAGTGATGACGGATAGCGCCGACTTCCTGTTGAAGCAGGGACTTGTCAAGCAAAGCCCCAACTTCGGAACCTTCATTGACGATAGCTATCTCAAGAAAGCTGCCGCCATTCCCTCGCAGCTAGACCTCTCGAAGTATCCGCAGTGAGCAAGCGATGCAGCTCAATTTAACAACGCCGGTAGCTGCAATTGCCAAACCGCTTCTGTTCAAGGCCTTCGTTCTGGCATTGGCGGTCGCGGTTTGGCAGGCCTTGGTATACTACAAGGTATACCGATTTGGATTCTTGCCATCAGTACCGCAAGTAACGGTGGCTTTCTTCGAGTACATCCCGAGCAGCCGGTTCGTGAGCGACCTTTGGTCGAGTGGCTCACGCGTGTTGACGGCGTGGTCCCTGGCTCTTTTGCTGGGGGTGCCTCTCGGTTTGGTCATCGGATGGAAGGCGTCCGCGCGGGACTTTCTTTTGCCAGCCGTTGAGCTGCTTCGACCTATTCCACCGATCGCGTGGATTCCCGCAGCAATCATCTTCTTTCCAAGTGCTGAGCCAAGTGTCGTCTTTATCTGCTTTATCGGTGCGTTCTTTCCAATCGTGCTCAACACGTTCACCGGTGCACGCCAGATTGACGAGACCTATTTCCGGGCGGCGCGTTGCTGCGGCGCCGGGGAGTTTTACATTTTCCGCCACGTCGTGCTGCGCGGCTCTATGCCGTACATCGTGATCGGCGCGGCGGTGGGAATGGGTATCTGCTGGATGGCGGTGGTCTCGGCGGAAATGATCGCCGGTGACCACGGCCTCGGGTACATGATCTGGGAAGCTTACAGCCTGGCGCAGTACCCGCTTATCATCGTGGGAATGTTCGCAATTGGCGTCTTTGGCGCCTTGATGAGCGTCCTTATCCGTACTCTCGAGAAATGGCTCGTGCCGTGGCAGAAACCGTGATTCAGACTGCTCCGAAGATCATGCTCCCGCCTCCGGCATGGAAGAAGTCGTTGGGTGCGGGAGCACGCACGACCGCCTCCATCGTTGGCTTGCTGTTTGTTTGGTTCGTGATAGGCAGCCTGCCGTGGACGATTGCAATCCCTTCGCCGATCGCGAGCTTGCAGGCATTCTTGCAGCTCAATCCAGTCAATGTCGCGATCGATATCCTGCTGAGTTGCCGTCGTGTGGCGCTCGGCTTCATAATCGCGACGCTTACCGCGGTTCCGCTCGGGATCATTGCCGGCTATTCGCGGTGGGTTAGGGAATTAACATTCCCGATCATCGAAGTGTTACGCCCGGTCCCGCCCATTGCCTGGATTCCACTAGCAATCCTGTTCTTCCCGACATCTGAATCGATGGTGGTGTTCTTAACGTTCCTTGGGGCGTTTTTCCCGATCATCTACAACACGATTGCCGGGTTCTCGAGCATCAAGCCAATGTATCTGCGCTCTGGAAAATCTCTTGGGGCGGGCGAATGGCGCCTGTTCTGGCACGTTATCCTTCCCGGCATGCTGCCCGTCGTTTTTGCGGGTTTGCAGATCGCGGTGGGAATCTCGTGGCTGATGGTGGTTGCCGGCGAAATGATGGCGGCGAAAGGAGGCATCGGTGCCTTCACCTGGGAAGCTTATCAAACAGGACGATATCCCCTGATTTTCGTGGGCATGGCCATTATCGGAACGCTCGGCTCGCTATCCAGCCTCCTCATCAGAACGCTCGGAAGCGGTATTTGCCGTTGGGAGGCGCGTTGATGCCACTTCTTTCCATTCGCAATGTCTCGAAAGTCTACTATCCCCGCAATCAACAAAGCGTTCTCGCTTTAGATCAATGCAACCTTGATATCGCCAAGAACGAGTTCTGTGTGATCGTCGGCCCATCGGGCTGTGGCAAGACCACCTTGCTGAATATCATTGCAGGCTTCGAAAATCTGACCGAAGGCTCAATCGTTTTGAACGGCTCGCCGTTGGCGGCCCCGGGAACTCCTGTGTCTCCTGGGCCGGACCGCATGGTCGTGTTTCAGCATGGCGGTCTTTTTCCTTGGATGCGGGCGCTGGAGAATGTTTGCTTTGGGCCGATCGCAAGGGGGCAGATGACGCCGGCCGAGGCGCGGGAGAAAGCTCGCAGCTTAATGGCGAGAGTCGATCTACACGATATGGAAGATCTCTATCCGGAAGACATGTCGTCAGGCATGCGGCGCCGGCTCGAGATCATTCGTTCAATCATTGGCGAACCTGAAATTTTACTGATGGACGAGCCATTCCGGGCGCTCGATGCGATGACCAAGGCCGTCGTGCAAGATTTCCTGCTGAAGATTTTCGACACGTCGCCTCATACGATCTTCTTCATTACCCATGATCTGACCGAAGCGATCTTTTTGGCGGATAAAGTTTACGTCATGACAAGCCGGCCAGGCAGACTGAAGAAGATGCTGTCGGTCAACTTGCCCCGTCCACGAACGCTGGACCTCGTTAATGCTTCGGAGTTCTTGCGCCTGAAAGACGAATTGACTGACGTGATCCACGAAGAAGCCCAGAAGGCGTTCGAACTGGGCGAGCGGGAGGCGGCGCGATGAATGCCGACCAAGTTGTACTGAGCGGCGTCTCGAAGAGTTACAAAGGCAAACCGGTACTCGGGAATCTCAATCTCAGCATCCCGCGGAACAAATTCACGGTCGTTATCGGCCCATCCGGTTGCGGCAAAAGCACAATCATCAATCTGATTGCCGGCTATGACAAACCCGATGCCGGGACTATCATGTGCGACGGCAAGCAGGTGGAAGATGCGAAATGGGATCGTCTCGTCGTATTCCAGGAGACGGCGCTGTTTCCTTGGAAGACGACGTTGGAGAACGTAGCCTTTGGGCCGACGAGCCAAGGCGCCAAGAAGGATGAGGTCGCGACGCGAGCGCGTGCGATCATGGAGAAGTTTGGTTTAGCCGGGTTCGAAGACAAATATCCGAACCAGCTCTCCGGCGGCATGCAGCGGCGCGCGGAATTGGCGCGCGCGATCATCAATACCCCGAATGTGATGTTGATGGACGAGCCGTTCCGCGGTCTCGATGCAATGACGCGCGAGCTGATGCAGGAGTACCTCCTGAAACTGTTCGAGGAAAATCACCTGACGACGTTGTTTGTCACAAGTGACATCGAAGAGGGAATCTATCTGGCCGACACCCTGATTGTCCTCTCATCGACCCCGACTTCTGTGAGGGCGGTGATTGACGTCGGCTTACCGCGTCCGCGCAACATCAGAATGCTGGCAACTGCGCGCTTCGGCGAAGTCCACAAGGAAGTGCTTCAAAATCTCACCAAGCGCGAACGCGAAACGACGATGGCGTGACATGGGCGGCGCTCGGCGCCTGTGTTTAGTCGGAAGCGCCAACTTGGCTAATCGGTCAGGACACGGAGCTCGCGTTCGGCCTCGTTGATCGAATGGTCCGGACGACTGTGTGCACACAGCATGTCCGGATCTTTGATTGTGACGATATTGCCGCGTAACTCTACGCCATGCTCTGAAAGGGTCTTGAAGGCGCGGGAGAGGCTCATCGTTGTCATACCGAGCTTTGCCGCCAGCCGTTTCCTATCGAGGGGAAGCGTCACTTTCCTGGTTGTTGCTTCCGGTGTTGAAAGAGCAAGCAGGTAGCAGCCAAGTCTCTCCGACGTGGACTTGCCTTTCAGGCCGATCACCTGTCGGACCATCGTCCGGAACTGCCAGCATATGAGGCCAAGAAGATTGAGCCCGAGCTGCGCATGCTCTTTGACAGCTGATCGAAGGGTCGGTGCATCGACCATGAGCATTGTTGCGGTTGTCGCTGTCCGGCAAGACACGAGATAAGGAGCGGCCGTCAAGACGGCTGCCATTGTATACGCATTCGGAGCGTTTGAGATTTCGACCAATGACTCCTTCTGGTCAGGGTCGGTGACGTAGAGTTCGACGCTGCCTTCCAACGCGACGTAACATGCGTCCGGAGTTTCTCCTTGGAGAAATAACACAGTTCCCGCCGGGAAACGTTGCACCCTTGCCTGGGAGGCAAGTTGTACGAAGGCCTGATCTGGTAGCCCTTCGAACCAAGGTAAAGTTCGTAGGACGTTCTGCGCGCTCTCTTTTCCATTCATGTCGAGGCCTAACGTGAACGCTTCCTGCGCCGGCTGTTGATTATGAGGCTAGATTGATGCTCCAGTCCGACGCAATAGCAATTGTCTCGTACCTTGGGGTTTTGGGCAAGCAACGTATCTAAGCGCTCTGACAGCAGCCGCGGCTGGCCGTTCACTGTGATAACGCCACCCACGCGCCAAGCCTGATTTGCTTCCGTGCCCATACACGTCTCGAGATTGGCGGTTCTATGTCGCCAGTCAGGCCCATGTTTGACCGCCTTCGTGGCTGGTCAACCTTTGTTATGAACATATCAAACAAAAGTAAGCGAAAAACAAATATTCAATGCTGCAAATACATGCGCAATTCTTATTGAATCTATTGAAAACGGATGTTTCTCTAATATAGATTTGATGGGCGATTGAAGAAGATCGTCTCAAAAGATCCCCGATCGCGCGGTAGCCGCTAAACGTACAGCGTTTGGATCAGCCGGACTCATTATGGGGGGAATCCAATGAGCGAAATGGCGAAAAAAAGCGAACCGGTTTCACTGGCGCGTGTTGCCACAGCGAGCATGGCTGGCACAGTCCTCGAGTGGTATGATTTTTTTCTTTATGGTTTTACCGCTGCTCTTGTTTTCGGAAAGCTTTTTTTCCCAACCTATTCGCCGCTGGCAGGAACGCTTGCATCTTTTGGGACGTTGGCGATTGGTTTCGTCGCGCGCCCTCTCGGCGGAATTCTGTTCGGTCACTTTGGCGATCGTATTGGCCGCAAGACTGCACTGGTTCTGACGATTTCTATTATGGGCGGATCGTCGTTCCTGATCGGCCTTATTCCGACTTATGAGACAATCGGTATCGCGGCGCCCGTCCTGCTCACGCTTCTTCGCTTCATGCAGGGAATCGCGCTTGGTGGCGAGTGGGGCGGCGCCGTTCTCATGACCCTTGAGTACGCGCCCGAGAACAAGCGAGGCTTCTATGGCAGCGTTGTTCAACTCGGTGCCGTGCTTGGTCTGGCGCTCGCTACTCTCATCTTATTCATCGGCTCGATGCTGCCGGGAGACGCGTTCTACACTTGGGGGTGGCGCATTCCGTTCCTTGTGAGCATCGTGCTGTTGGTCGTTGGTCTATATATCCGGCTCAGCGTCGAGGAGACGCCTGCCTTCCAGCAGGTTCGAGCAAAGGGCGAGGTCGTTAAGGTTCCAATCACGGAAGTCTTGCGGCACCATTTGAAGCAGGTCCTTGTGACGACGGCCCTCTATTTGGGCGGCGTCACGGTGCCGTTTTACACGGTCTGGGTCTTCCTCGTTTACTACAGCACGTCTGTAGTCCGCATTTACCG
>DATAIA010000513.1:0-2987 GCA_036262895.1 Xanthobacteraceae bacterium | reverse complement strand
CATTTTAATGGGCTTTGGCTTTTTGCTTGCGTTCCAATGCAAGGCTTGCGCGCGATAGGCTAAAGCAAATCATCCAATAAATGGTCCCGGCGAAGACGTACGCTTCGAGATTCATGCCGACCCAGGAAGGATCGGCAAGCGCCGCCTGAGCAATTCCGAGCAGGTCGAAAATCGATACGATTAGAACCAGCGATGTGTTTTTGATAAGCGCGATGAATTCATTGGTCATGGCCGGAAGCGCAATTCGCAACGCTTGCGGCAGAATGACGAAGGCCGTCGTTCTCCAATAACCAAGCCCGAGCGCGATTGAGGCTTCATATTGTCCGGCCGGAATTGCCTGCAATCCACCGCGCACCGCTTCGGCCATATAGGCGGCAATAACAAGCCCCAGACCGATGATGGCGCGCGCCAGCCGGTCGACGCCAATTCCTGAAGGAACGATCAGCGGTAACAGCAACGATGCGAGGAAGATCACGGCGATAATCGGTACGCCGCGCCAGAATTCGATGAATACGACGGAAATGGTGCGGATGATCGGTAACCGCGATTGGCGTCCTAGCGCCAGAATAATGCCGAGCGGCACGGCAATAGCGCCTGCATAAACCGAAATGAAAATCGTCAGCATCAGTCCGCCCCAATCCCGCGTTTCGACGATGGGAAGGCTCATGCCGCCGTAAAGCATAACGACGACGATCGGAAGCAGTAGGATGGTGCTCAGCGCGAACCAGCGCCGGTGCGGCAACTTTTTCCAAGCGAGAAGTCCGATGCAAATCATGAAAAGGGCGGCGACAAGTCCGACGCGCCATTGTTCTGGCGCTGGATAAAAGCCCAGCATGAACTGGTTGAAGCGCGCGCGAATGAAAACCCAGCAGGCGCCTGTGCTCATGCAGTCCGCGCGTGTCGTGCCGGAAAAGGTCGCATCGACAAGCGGCCAGCGGATGAGCGGTACGGCCATGCGAAGGATCAGATAAGAACAGGCAAGCGTTATGATCGCATCGAGTGGAGTGGCGAATAAACGTGTCCGTAAAAATCGAATGGCTCTGGCGCTCGTGTCTTTCATCGCGTCACCAGCGCCATTTTTGCGTTGTACCAGTTCATGAGGGCCGATACCGCGAGGCCAATCGAGAGATAAACCGCAAGCGTAATCGCGATGATTTCAACGGCCTGGCCGGTGAGGTTGAGGGCCGATCCCATGAAAACATTGACGAGTTCAGGGAACGCAATCGCCGCCCCCAAGGATGAGTTTTTCAGCACGTTCAAATATTGGCTGGTCATCGGGGGGATGATCACCCGCAACGCCTGGGGAATAGTAACAAGTCGCAGGACTTGGATAGGCGTTAAGCCGATCGCTCGGGCCGCTTCGATCTGACCTTTGGGCACCGCCAGAATTCCGCCACGAACGATTTCGGCGACGAAGGCCGCCGTATATGTCGACAGTGCGGCAACCAACGCGACGAATTCCGGGATCAGCACAAAACCGCCGCGGAAATTGAAACCTCTGAACGCCGGGATGTCCCACGGTGTGGCGATCGCGGCGATGCCGAAGGCGGCGATCGGCACGCCAACCGTCAGCACTGCTCCAACGCCCCAAATCGGGAAAGATCGTCCCGTGCTGTGGCGTCGTCGAGTGGCCCAGACGGCAAGACCGATCTGCAACGCAATCATCGCCATGCTGATTGCTGCGGCAATCATCATGGTCGAACCGGATTGCGGGATCGGAATCGTCAGCCCCCGATTGCTCAGGAAGGCAACCGCGAACAGGTTGATAGCTTCGCGTGGTCCGGGGAGTGCGGCAATGACGCCGAAATACCAGAACAGAATAAAAAACAGCAGCGGGATATTGCGGATCGTCTCGACGTAGGCACCCGCCAAATTCGAAAGCAGCCAATTATTTGATAACCGCGCGATGCCGACGACGAATCCAAGGGTTGTCGCAATGATCGCGGAAATTGCGGTGATGATGAGCGTGTTCACGACCCCGACCCACATCAGCGCAAGGATGGTTGACTGGGTGGTGTAGCTGGTCAGGACGAACGGAATTTCAAGGCCGGCGGTTCGGCCGAGAAACTCAAAACCGGAAGCGATGCCGGCCTTGACCATGTTGTCGGAAGCGTTTTTTACAAAGAAGCCCAAGAGCGCGAATACACTGACAAGTACGGTGACTTGCCAGAATATGTCCCGCGCGCGCCGGTCATAAATAAAGGCCAGCAGCCTGTTCATGAAGCTATGCTCATTTTATTCGGGATCGAAGAACGCATTCCCAATCTACCGAACAGCGCAGCTTGATACAGTTGTAAAGATTTCGTTGTCGATCGAAATGACGGGCCAGCGATGATCGCCGGCCCGTCATCGTTCATCTCATTGGAATGGCGGTGTGAACAGCAGACCGCCTTTTGTCCAGAGCTCGTTTTTGCCGCGTTCAATCTTGAGCGGTGAGTCCTTACCCACCGTGCGATCGTAGGATTCGCCGTAATTGCCGACTTGTTTGATCGCCTGATACATCCAGTCGTTGGGCAGGCCCAACATCTGGCCGAGGTTGCCCTCGACGCCAAGCAGACGGCGAACTTCCGCATTGGTGGATTTAGCTTTCATCTCATCAACGTTCTTCGATGTGACGCCCAACGCTTCCGCTGCGATCGTTCCGTTAAGCGTCCAGCGCACAACGGCTTGCCAGCGCTCGTCGCCCCAACGGGTGACAGGCCCTTGCGGGTCGTTGGAAATCAAATCGGTCATGATGAGGTGTTCGGCCGGATTTTTGAGCTTGATCCGCTGGCCGGCCAGTGCTCCGACCCCAGCAGTATAAGCATCGCAACGGCCTGCATCGTAGGCTGCGATCGCGTCGTCATTTTTCTGGAAATTGACGATGCTGATCTTCAGCTTGCGCTCGCCGTACCAGTCGGCCGCGGTTTTTTCCTCGGTCGAACCGGCGGCAACGCAGATCGTCGCGCCATCGAGATCCTTCGGGGTCTTCGCGCCGGCATTTGCGC
>DATAIA010000512.1:0-2165 GCA_036262895.1 Xanthobacteraceae bacterium | reverse complement strand
GAGCGGCTCGACGGCTTCGAGCGAGACCGTGACGAACAAACCGTCAGTCAGTCCGCGGAAATTGCTGTCCCCGTCCTTCTCTATCGCGGGATTCGGAATCGTGCCACGGAGGGCAATGGTGTCGGTATCCCTGGCGACGCCGATATCGACGAAATCGAGCTTTCCGGTCTGTCCGTATATCTCGCCATTCGGCAGCCGCACCCGGATCTTGACCGCGTCGAAGCCGCCCTTGCCGCCATAGCGTTCCCGCAGTTCGATAATGCGGCGCACCGCTACCGGAAAGGTCACATACATCGGGTCCGGACTGACGACAGTCGCCAGCGTGCCGCTGGTGGGACCAACGACATTTCCGATCGTGATTGCCGTTCGACCGATGCGGCCATCGATGGGCGATTTTATCTCGGTGTAGCCGAGATTGATTTGCGACTGATGAAGTTGCGCTTCCGCCGCCTTCACCTGCGCCGCCGCCACGCGCTGCGTTGCCAGCGCGCTGTCGACCGCGACCTGGGTTCCGGAATTCTTCTGCAACAGCTCCTGCGCGCGCGACAGCGTGAGATCGGCATTCTCCAGTTGGGCCTTGGCCTGCGCAACCGCGGCCTCCTTGGCCTCGACGTCGGCTTCGAACGGAGCCCGTTCCAGACGATACAGGAGCTGCCCCGTCTTGACGTAGTCACCTTCCGTAAAGAGCCGCTCGTTCATGAATGCAGTCACACGCGCAATCAGATCGACGCGATTGCGGGCTTCAATGCGGCCGTTGATCTCGGTGCTCTCGGCCATCGGCTTGAACTCGGCCTTGACAACTCCGACCGCGGGCGGAGCGCCGGGGGCTCCTGCTTGTGGCACCGCGGGGACTGACAAAAGCATTGCGGCGAGGAAGACGACCGTCGGGAGCGAAAAAAATGTACGCATGATTCCTCCAGTCCGCTATAGAGATCGATACTCACCGCTCGCAACGGTTGAAGCACTGAAAGGTTTCTCACTCCTACAGCAATTGCTTAGGTGAAAAGAACTCATCTTACAAAAGGCCGACGCAAAGGAGAGGATACGCAGCCCCTAGATGATGGTATTCGCCCTATGGCATCAACGGAAACGATGATTCCGACCGCGCTTTCCAAACGAGCCATCTGGCTCACATCTGACGGCTGAATTTCAGCCTGACACGAGCTCCCACGTCGTCCGATTCCTCGATATCGATCACTTCGAATCGGTCATGGTCCGGTTCACGGCTTCGGCATTTCGCTCAGACTGGAGCCAGCGGCGCCTGGGGCCTCAGATCACTCCTAGCGCTTCCATAGCTTCAGCGATCCGAACGAAGCTCGAAATGTTCGCAACCAAGACGTAATTACCTGGCGCGCCATAGTCGCTGGCACTAGCTGCGCGGCGATCATGGATCTCTTTCATGATGGTCGCAAAGTCGCGCTTCGGCTTTTTCGAATGTCCAGCTATCGCTTGGAAGCGTTCTGCTGCATTTCTAGCGCAGAAGTTGCGACGCCGTCGGCATTTGCTGCCTTGCCTAGTGCCAAAAGAATGCTGGCCTCTTGAAACATGCGCACCGTTTCCGGTGTGCAGGGCATGTTCGCCCCTTCGCCGACGGCAATAATACCATTTCGGATGAGGGATAGGGCGTCTTTTCCGGTCAGTTCATTCTGCGTAGCGCAGGGCAATGCCACATCGCACTTAACATCCCAAATAGACCCACGAGCGATGTAATGTGCTCCGATACCCTTACAGCGGGCGTACCCGTCGATGCGCTCTCGTCGCACTTCCTTGATCTCTTTGAGCAGAGCAAGATCAATCCCGCCATCGTCTACAATGTATCCATTCGAATCTGAGCAAGCTACTACTCGCCCGGCAAACTCTGTTATTTTCTCTATTGCGTATATCGCGACATTTCCTGCCCCCGAAACGACCACGCGCCCACCATCGAATGACTGGCCTTTCGTCTGCAGCAGGTTTTGAACGAAGTAGGTCGAGCCGTAGCCGGTTGCCTCCGTTCGGGCGCGAGATCCGCCATAGGCAAGTCCTTTGCCCGTCAGCACACCGGCCTCGTAGCAATCGGGGTCGGCGAGGTCTTGGTCAGGCGGATGGCAATGAATTCGAAGGAAGTCCGTGAAGCCGTAGAGATGAATGTCCGCATCTTCGACCGTCGCGGGCTGCAAAGCGAC
>DATAIA010000511.1:0-5255 GCA_036262895.1 Xanthobacteraceae bacterium | reverse complement strand
AGCGTTTGCCCGGAGATCATGCTCAACAAAACGATAGAGCGCGATAGTGATTTAACCTTTTCATCGCGCTCTAGGCGCGAGAGACGCTATTCAATGGGGATCAGGCACAGCAAACACTAGCAAGCCCATAATGCCAGGCTGCAAAAAACCCAAATTTCGCTTTCGGCTGAGTTAATTGCGGAGCCGATAGCTCTACTTTTCGCCTGCCGAGCGGTCGGTGACGAAGGCCTTTTGGAGAATCCCCGTTTCTTTCTTCGCTTCCGGGTTTAGCCCATAGGGATAGTTTGCCGATGGCGTCTGATAACCTGCCGGGGGCTGGGTGAGGCTGTTCCGCACCGGTTCACCCGTGAATTGGGCCTGTTCTTCCCGATTGGTTACCTTGCCCAACAAAGTATCGAAGATGCCGCCTTGGTAGCCGATTTCGCTCGGCAACACTTGGCGTCCGTTATCTTGGTTGAAAGCGCCTCGCGGATCCGCGCGCCTCTTGTTGTCTTTGCTGCTTGAGCCGCGCTTATCGAGTTCGTTTCCCGGAAGCCACTGGTTATCCATTGCGGCGCGTAACGACCGCGTGCTGGCTCCGCCTTCCGCTTTGGCTTTCTTGCGCTGATCGGCATCATTCGGCCATGCAGGATTGCTGGCAGCCCCGGCGGACGTATCCGGTGGGGGAAGGTCGCGGCTCGGCGGAAGGACAAGGGGGGAGCGTTCCCGGTAATCAATACCGGCTCCGCCGGCATTCATTCCCAAACCGCCCAGTACATTTTTGATGATCTTCTGCTCGAAGGTGTCGTCATCGTCATCATCGTCGGCAAAAGCCGTTATGCTGTTGGCGAAAACGAGAGCAATACCGAATAGGCCGGCCAAAAGCGCCGGTACGACCCGTCGGCTGCCGGCAACGTCTGCGGTCAAAGCCTTGTACATGTCCATCCCCGATAGGCGCTGCGCGTTGGCGCGGCGGTTCCGGTCACCCTTATGGGCGAATAACATATAGATCAGGGCAGTTTTGCGGCACGGACCCCAAGTACGGACTCATACAAGAGTCCGGCCACCCCCGCAACGATCGCCACATCGGCCAAGTTAAAGACGTACCAGTTGAAGCTCCAATGAGCCGTTGTGATATGGAACAGCACGAAATCCGCAACCGCACCGTACGCAAGCCGGTCTGCGGCGTTACCAAGTGCTCCCCCGATAATGAGGCCTAGCGATATCGCGGTCAGCCTCGATTGGGCCCGTGCCAGCCATACCCACAGCAGGACAACGGCCGCCCCCTTGATCGCCAGCAGCACCCATCGGCCAAATTCGCTGCTTTGCTGAAACAGCCCGTAACTGATCCCGTAATTCCAGACGAGCACCAGATCGAGGAATGGCGCGACTTTGACGAGGCCCCGGCTTTGCAGATCGAAAGCAAACAGCAGCCACAGCTTCGAGGCCTGATCGGCGACTGTTGCGGCAACAGCGCACGCAACCCCGGTTCCAGTGTAAGGGCCGATCAGCAAGCCCAATCCCTGGCGCGAAGCGCGGGCTTCGTCCGGGCTTTGCTCAGCATCATCGGCCATGCTCGATCCTTGGAGGATGCTAAACCAACGGGTCTGACGTTACCGCGCCAGACCTCGCGCTGCAGCCAATTCGCGCAAGGCATTGGCATCGCGGGGAGAAACATCCGGATATTCGGGATCGGACCCGACCTCAGGCAGGATTTTCCACGAACGCGCGCACTTGCGGCCTGTAGCAAGCCGCGGCTCGACAGCAACGCCTGGAACTTCATCGAGCCGGAATGCTTCGCCCGGTCCTGCGCCCGCAACGAGTGTCGCGCCGGAGGTAATGGCAACTTCGGCAAGATCAATCCCTGCAAGGGCAGCTATCATCTCAGGATTGTTGATGTAAATGATCGGAGCTGCCTCCAGCGAGGCACCGATGCGTTTCGCCGCGCGCTCGATTTCGATGGCACCGGTGACAACCCGGCGGACTTCGCGAACATGGCGCCACTTAGCGGCAAGCGCATCATCGCGCCACGCGACCGGCAGTTTGCCAAACAATTCAAGATGAACGGAGCCGGCATCCGCTCCGTATCGTGCAAGCCATGCCTCCTCGGCGGTGAAGCACAGCATCGGAGCAAGCCAGATCACCGTCGAGCGGAAGAGCTGATCGAGAACCGTCAGGCAGGCCTTACGCGTTGTCGATGAAATTGGATCGCAATAGAGCGCATCCTTGCGGATATCGAAATAGAACGCCGAAAGATCGACGGTCATGAACTGATTGAGCACGGCGAAAATGCGCTTGTAATCAAATTCCGCATAGGCGGTGCGGACGATTTCATCAAGCTCGGCGAGCCGATGCAGCATCAACCGCTCAAGCTCGGGCATTGCTGAGACATCGACCCGGTCGGCTTCATGGAAGTGCGCGAGATTACCGAGCATCCATCGCAGCGTGTTGCGCAGTTTGCGATAGGTGTCGACGTTTGTTTTCAGGATTTCCTGTCCGATCCGCAGGTCATCGGCATAATCCGTCGAGCACACCCACATGCGAAGGATATCGGCCCCCGAGGCTTTGATCACGTCTTGCGGCGCAACCGTGTTGCCGAGCGACTTCGACATTTTGCGTCCCTGCTCATCGAGCACGAAGCCGTGCGTGAGCACGACATCGAAGGGCGCGTAGCCACGCGTGCCGCAGCTCTCAAGCAGCGAAGAATGGAACCAGCCGCGATGTTGGTCCGAGCCTTCCAGATACATCACCGTATCGTTGCCGCCGTCCTGACGACGGCGCGCCTTCAGGTCCTCCCGCTTCTCCAGCGTAAAGGCGTGCGTCGAACCGGAATCGAACCAAACATCGAGAATGTCATCGACCTTGGTCCAGTCCTTTGGATCATGATCGGGCTGCAGGAAGCGCGCTGCCGCGCCGTCCGCATACCAGGCATCCGCGCCTTCCTTTTCAAACGCCTCGGCAATGCAACGATCGACGTTGTCATCGCGCAAGAGCTCGACCGAACCGTCGCCTTTCTCGCGAATGAAAACGGTAATCGGTACGCCCCAGGCGCGCTGCCGCGAAATCACCCAGTCCGGCCGGCTCTCGATCATACCGGTGATGCGGTTCTCGCCTTGCGGCGGCACCCAGCGCGTGATTTTGATCGCGGAAAGTGCGCGGTAGCGAAGCGTATCGCCGGGTGTTGCGCTTCCGTTCGCGCCCTGAATGTCGCGGTCCATGGCAATGAACCATTGCGGCGTGTTGCGGAAAATGACGGGTTTCTTTGACCGCCATGAGTGGGGATACTGATGCTTGAGGCGACCGCGGGCAATCAACATGCCTTGTGCGGCGAGCGCATCGATCACCGTTTTGTTGGCGTCGCCTTTCTCGCCTTTTTCGGTCAGCACGCGCTTGCCGGCAAATCCGGGCGCTTGCTCCGTGAAATATCCGTCGGCATCGACCGTGTAAGGAATGACTGATTTGATGCCGCGCGCTTCGAGCTTCGCGGCATTCGCCATCCAGATATCGAAGTCTTCGCGACCATGTCCGGGCGCGGTGTGAACGAAGCCGGTGCCGGCATCGTCCGACACGTGATCGCCATTGAGCAGCGGCACCACAAAATCGTAGCCGCCGAGGCCCTGCAAGGGATGCATCGCCGTCACTTGCTGAAGCACATCCGCTGGAACCGCGCGCACGTTCTCGAACGCATCGACACGCGCCTGCTTGAACACATCGGCCGCGAGCTTGTCGGCAAGGATCAGCAGGTCGCCGGGTTTTGCCCAATTGTCGGCCGGCGCCTCGGTCACCTTGTAAAGGCTGTAAGCAATCTTTGACGAGAAGCTGACGGCCCGGTTCCCCGGAATCGTCCACGGCGTCGTGGTCCAAATAATAATGCAAGCGCCGGCGAGATCGCGCGTTTCTGTCGAAGCACGAACAGGAAACTTCGCCCAGATCGTATCTGAGGTGTAATCCTCGTATTCGACTTCCGCCTCGGCCAGTGCCGTTTTCTCGACCACCGACCACATCACCGGTTTCGAGCCGCGATAAAGCGTGCTGTTTCGCGCAAACTTCATCAATTCGCGCGCGATCTGCGCTTCCGCATCGAAACTCATCGTGGCGTAAGGATGGTCCCAGTCACCAATCACACCAAGGCGCTTGAATTCTTCCCGCTGTACGTTGATCCACTTTTCCGCGAACTGACGGCACTCGCGGCGAAATTCAATGATCGGGACGGCGTCCTTGTTCTTTCCCTTGGCGCGATACTCTTCTTCGATTTTCCATTCGATCGGCAGGCCATGGCAGTCCCATCCCGGTACGTAATTGGAATCAAACCCGAGCATCTGCTGCGAACGCGTCACCACATCTTTGAGGACCTTGTTGAGCGCGGTTCCGATGTGGATGTTGCCATTGGCGTAAGGCGGTCCGTCATGGAGCACGAATTTGACGCGTCCCGCGGCGGCTTGACGCAGCTGTTCGTAAAGCTGAAGCTGTTTCCAACGCTCAAGGATTTCCGGCTCTTTCTGGGGCAAGCCGGCGCGCATCGGAAAATTCGTTTCGGGCAGGAACAGCGTCTGGCTGTAATCAACTGGTTCGGTCATGACAATTCGGATACCGCGGCAGATGGGGCGTGCTTATGCCGGGATGGTTTGCCGTAGAAGTCGCGACAAAACAAGGAGCGATCATGGCGCGACCTGCTGACGCGGCTTGAAGGGCCGATCGCTGCGACCCGGATCGATCTTGCTGATTCTATGGTTAATCGGCTGCTAAGCGGCGTTGGCCGAGTGCGGGAAATCCGTCAGGCGTCCGGGCAAGCACGGCGCGGGCAAGGCGGCAGTCTTCATCCATTTTTTCAACCAGCGCCTCGATCTTTTCAAACCGCATTTCGGGGCGGATCCAGCCGATAAAGGCGACATCCATCGCGGTGCCATAAAGATCGGTCGAGAGATCGAACACGAACACTTCAAGAAGCGGGGCGCCATTATCGAAGGTCGGCCGTCGCCCGAAGCTGGCGACCCCGCCATACAGGCGCCCTTCGATCCCGACCCGGACCGCATAGATGCCGTGTTTCAAACCGCACTCTGGATCAAGCCGCAGGTTTGCGGTGGGATAGCCGAGATCGCGTCCGCGCTTGTCTCCATGGATGACGGTCCCGCTGACGAACCAAGGGAATCCGAGCAGTTCGGCGGCCTCGACGACGCGCCCGGCCTCAAGGGCTTGGCGGATGGTGCTTGATGAAACGGGCCGGCCTTCATCCTCCAGCGGCGGTATGATTTTCACCGCAAATCCAAAGTGTTGGC
>DATAIA010000510.1:0-1691 GCA_036262895.1 Xanthobacteraceae bacterium | reverse complement strand
GCTTGCGATCTCATACACGCGGCTATTCGCGCCGAGATTCAGCCGGTCCTTGATCATCACGCAATATCGTCTGGCGTGTTCGATCCACGATGTCGAGTACGACGAGAAGTACGCATACTCAGTAAAGATGTGCTCTGGTTTGACATACTCTTTGAGCTGGACGAGGAAGCAGCCATCGCAAACCAGCGCATGCAGCGGATAGAACGGCTCCATTTCGTCGATCTGCTCGGCTGTCAAAAAGCTTTCGCAGAGCGGCGACATGCCAAGGTCGACAAAGCTGCTCGCGAGAGGCCGGCCGCAAAGCCGGCAGCTCCCGTGCGTGGCCTTGGGCGCAATCCGATGTGAGTGCAAATTTGCTGTCATTGACGATTGCAACATATGTATTTCGCCTGTGTGAAGAATTGTTGGAACAGACCGCAGCGCTGGGCTTACCTGCCGGGCGCCGAAGCTGCTTTGTTCAGGTTTTCCACTGCATTTGTGTTGACGCGCTCAAGCCATATTTCGCGCCAGTAAGGCGGGCACGCCCGAGGGCAACTTAGGGGCCGCGTACAGGTGCCCTCGCAATCTGCGCCTTCGAGCACGAGGCAAGGTGTCTTTAGCTCCTTCAGCTGACCGGTCTTCTCGTCTATCAACCTGCGCAATCGCTGCGAAATACGAAAGGTCTTGCCGCAATACGACATCATCTCTGGAGAGAAGCCCATGCCCTTGTTGACAAGAAGTTCGTCAACGGTCGCCAAGATCTCTTCCCCACTCTTCACGCGCACGTACTCGCCTTCCTCCAGACCAAGATTGATGGAGGGTGTCGGACCGCCGATGGGAAGGTGTCCCGGCCGCACGGGATAGGGCTGCCCGCCGCGTATTGCTTGGACTTTGTTGTAGATCCAGCGGAGCGCCGAACCGAAGCCGAGTCCGCTGGCGACCAACTCTGCGTACACCAAGAACGCCAATCGAGAAATGATATCCGAAAGTGCGACGTTGCCAGATCGGTAGTCTTCCAGATATTGGTTGGGTTTCCACCATGGCAGAAGCTTCGTCGCTGCAGGAAGCTGAGTCGCCTGACAGACGTAAAGCGGATCGCTCGACGGTTGACCCGGTGAGACCTTTTTCGTCCCGGCAAGAACGAGGCTTTCCAGCTGGCCTGACGCGGCCGACGGGCGATCAGGTTCGCTTGCATCTGCCCGCCTCAGCCACGCTTCCTTCCAAATAATAGTGCATCTCAGTTCGCAGCCGCCATAGTTTACACCGTCGCAGCGGGTGTCGTCTAGAAACACTGCGTCGGTCAACTGCCGGCCACCCGTACCAAATGCGGTATCACACACCTTGTGCGCCCGCTTACGGACCTGAAACTTTCTTCCGCAGCGTTGCAGCATCTGCGGCATGAACGGCATCTCTTCAAATCGTGCATTTGCATCGAGGGTGGCCAGGATTTCTTCGGCGGATCGCACCATGACCCAATCACCGACCTTCAAATCCAGCTTTCCGGCAATCGACATGTCGCCCGCCATCTCGTCCGCTCCCTAATGCCTTGCCGTCACTATCGCGACGTGGCGCGCGTTATCGGACGCTCCCGATCGCGCCGACAACCACTCAGCTATTGTTAGGTAAATCATGGCGTCGCACTCTTGAACTTTCGCGCCACCGGTTTCGGAAAATTGTTGTCGGCAGCAATAGCGCGCCATCTCACGGTCGCG
>DATAIA010000509.1:0-21972 GCA_036262895.1 Xanthobacteraceae bacterium | reverse complement strand
CGCCGCGCCTGGAAAAGTCTGTCTGCGATGACGAGCGCGTCACCGACGTGCCCATCGCATAGCGATTATTCTCGATGACGTAGATGACCGGCAGTTTCCAGAGCTGCGCCATATTGAAGCTCTCGTAGACCTGCCCCTGATTTGCCGCCCCGTCACCAAAATATGTCACGCTGACGTTGTCGTTCTTGCGATAGCGGTTCGCGAAAGCGAGGCCAGTGCCAAGCGAAACCTGCGCACCAACAATACCGTGACCGCCGTAGAATCCCTTCTCGACGGAAAACATATGCATCGAGCCGCCCTTGCCCTTGGAGTAACCACCCCGCCGGCCGGTCAGCTCAGCCATGACGCCTTTTGCATCCATGCCGCAGGCCAGCATGTGGCCATGGTCCCGGTAACCGGTAATCACCTGATCGCCCGGCTTGAGCGCCATCTGCATGCCAACGACAACGGCTTCCTGCCCGATATAAAGGTGACAGAACCCCCCGATGAGGCCCATGCCGTACATCTGGCCGGCTTTTTCCTCGAACCGGCGGATCAGCAACATCTGCCGATAGGCCTCAAGCTCCTGTTCTCTGGTGAATTCCGCAATGCTGGGGGCGTGATTGGCAGATTTATCAGAGCCTGCGCGACGCGGTGCGGTCTGCGCCGCTGGTTTGCTCTTGGCGACGGCCATGGCGTTCCTTCGGACACGTGATGAGGGCAGCTAGAAGGCCAACCCAATTATCTTACTTTATGCAACAGCGAAAGCCGGCGCTAGGTCCCTTCGCAGTGCACAAATGTCTGGTGCACAACGTAAAATTACGAATAACCGGAAGTTAGTTTACGGGCCATTGAAGTGCCTTTCGTTCGACTGAGCAAACGTGTCGTATAAACACCTGAAAAGGGAATAAAGTTGCCGAACGTTAAAAGCCACGCGTCTGAAAGCCGCCTCAAGGCTAGGCTTAGAACCTGACATTGATTGCTGGTCACGCAGCCCTACGGCACTGATCGGGTCAGTGCGGCTTCACCATCAGCACAAGATCATTGGGATGGACATAATCGAGCATGGCACGGGCGCGCTCCTCAAGCAGGTCCGGATCGACCTTGTCGGAGCGTAACAACGATACCCGATGCTCCCATTCCGCGCGCTCGATTTTGAGTTTTGCAAGCTCGCGCGACAGCTCCTCGTGTTGCAGCACGAGATCCTGCTTGGCTTTGAGACCACGCGCACCTGTGTATGCATTGACGCCGAAATAGCCAATCAGCAGCGCAGCCGCGATGTAGAGGCCAATGGCTGTCAGTGCGTTGCGAAGCTTGGTGCGGGAAACCATCCCCGGAGCATGACGGCCGGCAATTAACGAGGTTTTAACGACGCGCGTGCGGCCGATAAACCTGTTATTTCCGGCCGTTCACTCAGATCTTCAGCGCCGAACGCCCGGCGTATTTCGCTTGCGGACCAAGCTCGTTCTCGATTCGCAGCAATTGATTGTACTTCGCCGTGCGATCGGACCGCGCGAGCGAGCCGGTTTTAATCTGCCCACAATTGGTTGCGACCGCGAGGTCGGCAATCGTGGCATCCTCCGTTTCACCGGAACGATGCGACATGACGGCCGTGTAGGCATTTTTATGGGCCATCTCGACGGCCGCCAACGTCTCGGTCAGGGTCCCGATCTGATTGACCTTGACGAGGATTGAGTTGCCCAGGCCGCGCTTGATGCCCTCTTCAAGCCGCACAACGTTGGTGACGAAAAGGTCGTCGCCGACCAACTGGCATCGCTTGCCAACCAAATCAGTCAGGATCTTCCAACCGGAAAAGTCATCTTCCGCCATGCCGTCTTCAATCGTCACGATCGGGTAACGGCTGACGAGTTGCTCCAGATATTTGGCCTGTTCTTCGGGCAAACGCTTCTTGCCCTCGCCTTCATAGGCGTAAGCACCGTTTTTGAAGAACTCGGTCGAGGCGCAATCAAGCCCCAGCGCAATGTCTTGCCCGGGCTTATAGCCGGCGGTCTCGATCGCCTTCATGATGAAGCCGAGGGCGGCATCCGCAGTGGGCAGGTTCGGTGCGAAACCACCTTCATCACCTACGTTCGTATTATGGCCGGCATCTTTGAGGGCTTTGCGCAACGTATGGAATACTTCCGCGCCAAACCGCACGGCTTCCGCAAAGGTGGGCGCACCGACCGGCAGGATCATGAACTCCTGAAAATCGATCGGATTATCGGCATGCACGCCACCATTGATGATGTTCATCATCGGAACCGGCAGCAGGCGCGCCGAAGTACCGCCGACATAACGGTAAAGCGGCAACCCTTGCGAAATGGCAGCGGCCTTGGCAACCGCAAGCGACACGCCGAGGATCGCATTCGCCCCAAGCCGACTTTTGTTGGGCGTGCCATCGAGCGCAATCATGGTCTCATCGATTTTGACCTGCGCTTGGGCGTCCATGCCACCGATTGCATCGAAGATCTCGCCGTTGACGGCGGCGACAGCGTTCTGGACCCCTTTGCCGAGATAGCGCTTTTTATCCCCGTCCCGCAGCTCGACCGCTTCGTGGGCCCCTGTCGAGGCGCCCGACGGCACGCCGGCGCGGCCCAGCGAGCCGTCTTCGAGGAGGACGTCGACTTCGACGGTCGGATTGCCCCGGCTATCCAGAATTTCCCGGCCAATAATGTCTACAATCGCGGTCATGGTGCTGTTCGATCCGGCAAAAGTGAGTGGATTAGGTGTGCCGCTTGTAGCCAAAGGCGGGGCCTCGGCCAAGCCTGTCTTGCTTCCCTCCTCCGCGAAGCGGGGGAGGGTCGGCGGCGGGGTAGGGGCATCTTTGTTGGACTAAGCAAGCAACCCCCACCCGGCTCGCTTCGCTCGCCACCCTCCCCTAAAGGGGAGGGATGAGGCGCATAAACCTTGTTGCGGGACGGATTACCGTCGGCTGTCGCGGCAGGCTAATATCTCTTTGGTCCGCTGAGGCGGCCAAACGTCCGGCTGGGAGATCGTTCCATGCGCTATGTTGAACACGTCATTCAGCCCGGCGAAACGCTCAGGCATTTTACGACGATTTCCTGGGTCACCTATGTCCCGGGAGCGCTCTTGCTGTTTGCAGCTTTGGCACTCTTCATCATGTTCCCACGCTCATCGGAGTGGCATGTGTTAGCTGTCGTCTTCGCCATTCTGGCCGCATTGGCAGGAGTGAGCCTGAACGTGCGTGCCTGGTTTCGGCGATGGACGACCGAAGTTGCCGTCACGAACCACCGGATCATTTACAAAACCGGGTTTATCGGCCGCTCGACGTTTGAAATCGCGCTCGACAAGGTGGAGAGCGTTGACGTCGATCAATCGATCCTGGGCCGGCTCTTCGATTACGGCGAGATCACAATCCAGGGTGTTGGCGAGGGTTATAAACGGTTGCCGGAAATCGATCGCCCGCTCGAGTTCCGCAATCATGTTACAGCAGCGTGACGGTGCAGGTTCCAATGTTCAATACGAAAAACTCAAAAATCAAGTCGTCAAAGACGCGTTCCGAACTGCAGCTCGGCAAACCGACGCCCATCCCGCAATCTCCGGAGCAAGCAAAGCTCGATCGCGTTGCCAATCCGCATGCGAAGACCAACTACGTCGCGCGCTTCACTGCGCCGGAATTCACCGCACTTTGCCCCATTACCGGCCAACCCGATTTCGCTATCCTGATGATCGACTACGTGCCGAATAAATGGCTCGTCGAATCCAAATCGCTGAAGCTTTATCTCACCAGCTTCCGCAACCACGGCGCATTTCACGAAGATTGCACTGTCATGATCGGCAAGACGCTTGTCGATTTGTTACGGCCGCGCTGGTTCCGCATCGGTGCCTATTGGTATCCGCGCGGGGGCATGCCGATTGATGTGTTCTGGCAATCCGGCAAGCTGCCCGCAGGCGTATGGGTCCCGGACCAGCAAATGCCGGCCTATCGCGGGCGAGGATGAAATTTTTAAAGCGCGAAGACCGGTTCACTCCGCCTTCGCTGGCCCGAGCAGCCGTGAGCAGAAAAATCCGACAAACAGAATGATCGCCGCCCCAAAAGCTAATGTGAAGGCGGCGTCCATATTGGCAAACCCGAATCCATAGAGCACCGGGCCAGTCCCCTGCCCCACGAAGAAGAAAAATGCGTGCAACGCGACGGCAGCGCCGCGTGCATCCGGCGCAAGCTCGGTTGCCTGGACCTGGATCGAGCCATGCAACGTATAAAAACCAAATCCGAAGAGCGCGAAAATCCCGAGCGTTACCGGCCAGGGAACGATGAGCGCGAAACCCGCGAGCGAAATCGCGGCTATCCCACCGCCCATAATCATGATTGTGCCGAGCGTAAACCGCCGCAACATCATTGGTACAATAAAGGAATACCCGATGCCGCCGATGGCAAAGCCTGCGAGGACGAGGCCAGCAATCGAGGCCCTCTCCTCCCCGCGCAGATGCATCAACAAGGCGACGTAGGGAAACAAGCCGAAAACGGCAAGCCCCTCAAGAAATACAGCCGCATAACAAACTTTCGCGCGCGGGTTGGCGAAAACCGTACGGTATCCGGAAAGCATCGTGGCCAACGAAAAAGTTTTGGCTTGGGATAGATGTTGGGCGCCACGAAACCCTGCAAGCGCCGCGATAAAAGCGGTGATGCCGCATAACCCTGCCACCACAAACACGCCACGCCATCCGATGAGATCGCCAACGAATCCGGCAAGCGATAAGCCCATCAGATTGCCGGTAATGACCATCGCAAGATATCGGCCAAGCGCAACCTGGCGTTCAGCGACCGGAACAAGATCACCAACCAGCGCCAGCGCGACAGGGAACACACCGCCGGTCGCCATTCCCGCTACAATTCGTGTCATCAGAAGCAGCGGGAAACTGGTCGTGATTGAACCGACAAAAGCAGCGATGATCAGAATGATCAAACAGGCGATCATGACCCGCGGCTTGCCTATGATATCAGCAAATGGCCCCAGCACCGGCTGAACAAGCGCGAATGGCAGGGCAAACCCGGTCGACAACAGCGCAACCGTTTCCGGTGTCACCATCAGATCTTTAGCGATCTGCGGGATAATCGGGTCCACTGCGCGGGAGAACAGCGCGGTCGCAAACGCAATGATGCTGACAGCGGCCAGCACGCGGCGAACCGACGGTTTCGGTGGCGAGACTTCAGTCATTCCCAATCGACGACATTGGCGGAGTGTGCAAGCGCACTTGCCAGCGGCAGCGCAAATCCAAGCAAGCTCAGACCGAGTGCAACAGCGGCCGCCGGAACATTGTCCCGGATCAGACTGAATTCATCGTGCGGCGTGATCCGTGTGTAAATATATAAATATGCAACGACCAAAGGCGTGGCGAGGGAAAAATAAGCAAGAAATACGGGCAAGCCGGCAATCGAAGACGCGATCATATGCGACCTCCCCCAAGGTGAGTCGTTGACGAGCCTAGGGTAGAGTAACGTCGCAGCTCTCGAAAACTTTAAAATCCACTCGGCACGCGCTTAGCTAGCATGTCGAAATCGATGAGCACTCGAAGGAGTGGCTCCATCTGTTTGAGTGGGATCATGTTGGGGCCATCGGAAGGCGCCCGCTCGGGCGCTTCATGCGTCTCGATAAACACACCCGCCACCCCGACAGCAACGGCGGCGCGCGCCAGCGTGGGAACGAATTCCCGTTGACCGCCGGAGCTGCTGCCTTGCCCGCCAGGCTGTTGCACGGAGTGAGTGGCATCGAAAATGACAGGAGCGCCGGTCTGGGCAAGGATCGGCAGCGCGCGCATATCGGAAACAAGCGTATTGTAGCCGAATGAAGCGCCGCGCTCGGTCACGAGCACATTTCGATTAACGGGGGTAATCTTGCCAACGACATTTGCCATGTCCCAGGGCGCAAGAAATTGCCCTTTTTTGACATTCACGACTTTGCCCGTGTTTGCCGCGGCAACAAGCAAATCAGTCTGGCGGCAGAGAAAGGCCGGGATTTGCAAGACATCGACCACCGGTGCAACCCGCGCGCATTGCTCCGCCTCATGCACATCGGTCAGCACCGGGAGCGCATACCTCTCGCGGATTTCGGCAAAGATCGGCAGTGCATGATCAAGCCCAAGGCCCCGCACTCCTTTCGCACTGGTGCGGTTTGCCTTGTCAAACGATGTCTTGAAAACGAGACCAATTCCGAGCCGCGCAGTGATTTCCTTAAGGGCTGCGGCCATTCCCAGCGCATGATCCCGGCTTTCGAGCGCGCACGGGCCGGCGATCAGCGCCAGCGGCAGCGCATTGCCAAAACGGACGTTACCGACGGTTACGACGGACTGAGGGGATGGCTCGACTTTCACAAAGACGTCGTCGCCGGTTCGTACGGCTTTTGCAAGATTTTTCGTGAAAATGCCCCCGCTGGATGGGCAATTTCCTGCTTTCATCTGGGCTCAAATAACGCTCCAGAACGGCTTATGAAAAGACGTTGCCGCGTCATTTTGACGGAAGCGCAACAGATTGAGGACGCTGCGCTTAAGGTAAGGTGTGGTGTCTAGTCAGGAGAATGTCATGCGCGTTGTATTGGCTGCTTTGACTGTGGTCACCGTGACAGGGCTGATGGATCCGCGTCCGGGATACGCGCAAAACGCGCCATGGTGCGCGACCTATTATGAGCGTGGCGGCGGTACCCGAACATGCGGTTTCGCGAGTTGGCAGCAATGTCAGGCAAGCGTTTCTGGTGTAGGCGGCTTTTGCAGCCCTAACCCGGCGTTTCAGCCAGGCTATGGATATGCCCCAGGGCCACGCAGCCGAAATTACGCGCCGTATTGAGTCGGTTGGATGACGTTCACACCACTTTTGGGTTTGGACAGCGACGTAACGGCGATGAACGCCGCTACACCAGCCTGCTCTGCACCAGCGCCGCATCAATAAACGATGAGAACAGCGGATGCGGATCAAACGGCCGCGATTTTAGTTCCGGATGATATTGCACCCCAATGAACCAGGGGTGATCGACATATTCGACGATTTCAGGAAGCACGCCGTCGGGCGACATGCCGGAGAATCTCATACCGCGTTGTTCGAGCCGCCCCTTGTAGGCGGTGTTGACTTCATAGCGATGACGATGCCGCTCGGAAATTTCCGTGGAATCGTAAATCTCGGCTACACGACTCCCTGACTGAAGTACCGCCCGATATGCACCAAGTCGCATCGTTCCACCGAGATCGCCATCGGCGCGACGCTTTTCAAATTCGTTGCCTTTCAACCACTCGGTCATAAGGCCGACCACAGGCTCGGACGTCGGGCCGAACTCAGTGGAGTTTGCCTCGTCAATCCCGCACAGGTTTCGCGCGGCTTCGACAACAGCCATCTGCATACCGAAGCAGATTCCGAAATAGGGAACGTGGCGTTCGCGGGCAAACTGCGCAGCCCGGATTTTTCCCTCGGCGCCACGCTGGCCAAATCCGCCAGGCACCAGAATGCCATTCACATGTTCGAGGAACGGCGTCGGGTCTTCGTGCTCGAATACTTCGCTCTCGATCCAATCGAGATTGACCTGCACCTTGTTGGCGATGCCGCCATGCGAGAGCGCTTCAATCAATGATTTGTAGGCATCCTTGAGGCCGGTATATTTTCCGACCACCGCGATGGTGACTGAGCCTTCCGGATTGCGGATTCGCTCGTTGATCGTGCGCCAACGCTTGAGGTCTGGCTTCGGTCCGGGCTCGATGCCAAACGCATCAAGCACTTCGGTATCAAGCCCTTCCGCGTGATAAGCCTCCGGCACAGCATAGATGTTATCAACGTCGCGCGCTTCGATGACCGCACTTTCGCGAACGTTACAGAACAGCGAGAGCTTGCGGCGCTCCTCCTTCGGAATGGGGCGATCCGTTCTGCAGAGCAGAATATCCGGCTGGATGCCGATCGAACGCAGTTCCTTCACCGAATGCTGTGTCGGCTTTGTCTTAAGTTCGCCAGCACTTGGAATGAATGGCAGCAAAGTCAAATGAATGTAAATCGCGTGATTGCGCGGCAGTTCGTTTCCGAGTTGGCGAATGGCTTCGAAGAACGGCAAGCCTTCGATGTCGCCAACGGTTCCGCCAATCTCAACCAGAACGAAGTCAACGCCTTCATTGCCATCGAGAACAAATTCCTTGATGGCATTGGTGACGTGAGGAATGACCTGAATTGTCGCTCCGAGATAATCGCCGCGTCGTTCCTTGGCGAGGATCTCCTGATAGATGCGACCAGTCGTGATGTTGTCTTTGCGGCTCGCCGGGTTACCGATGAACCGCTCATAGTGTCCGAGGTCGAGATCGGTCTCCGCGCCATCGTCCGTGACGAACACTTCGCCATGCTGATAAGGCGACATCGTCCCGGGATCGACGTTGAGGTAGGGGTCAAGCTTGCGAAGGCGGACCTTGTAGCCACGCGCCTGCAACAGCGCGCCGAGCGCTGCTGAAGCGAGACCCTTACCAAGGGAAGAGACCACGCCACCGGTGATGAAAACGTACCGAGCCATGGGGCTCAACCTTTAATTCCGAGAAAGTGATTTGACGAGGGGGTGGGTTTCAAAACCGAAGGGCCGGTTACCCGGCCCTTTATTTTTCCCCAACTCATTGCGATTGCGGGACTTGCGGCTGGGCCGGAGCCTGCCCTGCCGGCGGCTGGCCTTGCTGCCGCAGCGTATCCAGAACCCCTCCTCCCCCTGGCGCAAGCGGCTCCGCCGGCGCGCCCGGGGCCGGCTGCGTGGCCGGAGTTCCCGCACCCTCCAGAATCGAACGCGGTTTGCGGTCAAATCCGGCAATAATCGAGAGCAGAAGGCTGATGGCGAAGAACATTACGGCCAGAATCGCCGTCGTGCGCGTCAGAACGTTAGCCGTGCCGCGGCTGGTCAGGAACCCGCCTCCGCCGCCACCCATGCCAAGGCCGCCGCCTTCAGAGCGCTGCAGCAGCACGACGCCGATCATGGCGGAAACCACCATGAGATGAATGACGATAAGGACAGTCTGCATTGCAAAACCCGGGCAAACGCATGAGGCGGAACCGAAGCGGCCGCGCCGACGACCTGCATATAGGAAGTCGCTGGCGTCTCTACACGATCACGCCGGGCTTTTCCAGCACCGGCATGCCGTTTCAGTACGGTTACGCCTGAAAATGCAGTGAAGTGAGTGGCTTATGGTATCCTTCGAACTATAGATAAGCTGCTGCTATGCCGAGGAAATCATCCGCCTTGAGGCTTGCCCCTCCGACGAGCGCTCCATCCACATTGGGAATCCCCAGTAATTCCCGGGCATTGGCCGGCTTAACCGAACCGCCATAAAGCACTCGAATGGCCTCACCTTCGCTGCCATAGCGCTCGACCAGCCGCCGCCTGATCGCCGCATGCATTTCGGCCACGTCAGCCGATGTGGGCGTAAGCCCGGTGCCGATGGCCCAAACCGGCTCATAAGCAACAACGAGCGTTGCCGTCGTGACTGCGTCGGGCAATGAACCATTGAGTTGTCCGACGACAACTTCAATCGCACGACCGGCCTCGCGTTCGGCTCGGGTCTCCCCGATACACACGATTGCCAGCACCCCCGCGCGCCGGGCCGCCATCGCCTTGGCCCGCACCGTTTCATTGCTTTCATGATGATACATGCGGCGCTCGGAATGCCCGACGATGACTGCGCTCGCACCGGCATCCGCCAGCATTTCCGCAGAGATATCGCCGGTATAGGCGCCGGCCGGCTCGGAATGGCAATCCTGCCCGCCGATCGCCACAGCCGAACCGCGGGCAAGCTCCGAGAACAGCCCGATCAGCGTCGCCGGAGGACAAATCATGAGATCTGCCTGAGAGAACTTACCGGCGCTGCCGACAATGCTTTCGAGCTCCTTCGCAGAGCTTTTCAGCCCGTTCATCTTCCAATTGCCCGCAACCAGCGGACGGCGTGCTGTCGTGCCCATCGATCTGCCCCCAAGTTTGCTTGCGCGGTTAATAGTGCCCTTGTGATGGATGTGCCAGTTCGAACAGTTGCATTTTTAATGGGGCCAATCGTCTCCTTCGAGGCTCGGGCAAGGAAGGCGGCGGATCAATCTCATGGCACCCTGAATTCTTCGAAATTGCGTGAAAGTGTCATAGTTCGATAGGTTGCGATGCCGGTCCGCGCTCCCTATGATGCCGCCGAACCCTGCAGGTCCGGGCCTCCCCCGGCCGGCACGCACTCACCCACAACACACGTTGGACCATGCTTCGGGGTATACGCAAAGCCTCCGCCAATTGGCTCGGCAAAACCATTATGGCGGCCGTCGTCGGCTTCTTGATTATCAGCTTCGGTATCTGGGGCATCGGTGACATCTTCCGCGGCTTCGGTCAGTCGACCGTGGCCACGATCGGCTCCACCGAAATCGGGATCGAGCAATTCCGCCAGGCATATAATGATCGGCTGCGCCAAGTTGAGCGCAGTCTCGGCCGTGGGATCACGCCTACTCAGGCTCGCGCCTTCGGATTGCAGCAGCAGGTTCTCGGGCAAATCGTTGCCGAGGCGGCGATCGACGAGGAAACGCGCCGGCTGAAATTGAACATTTCCGATTCCGAGGTGGCGCGGCTGATCACCAGCGATGCAAACTTTCGTGGACCTACCGGTCAATTCGACAAGATCCGTTTTGACCAGATCATCCGGCAGGCCGGCTACAATGAACCCCGATATGCGCAGGAGCAGCGCCGTCTGAGCATCCGCCGCCAGCTTTCAACGACGATCGGCAGCGAGCCAATGGTGCCGAAGGCGGCAGCCGATGCCTCGAACCGGTATGAGAACGAACAGCGCGGCATCGACTATGTGATCCTCGACCGCTCCCATATCGGGGATATTCCGGCACCAAATGCGGACGTGCTCACGAAATATTTTAATGAGCGCAAGGTTTTGTTCCGCGCGCCCGAATATCGCAAAGTTACGACCCTTCTGTTGTCACCTAAGGAGATCGCGCGAAGCATCCAGCTGTCCGATGCCGACGCTCGTCGCAGCTACGAGGACAACAAAGCTCGTTTCAGCACGCCAGAGCGCCGCCAGGTCCAACAAATCGTCTTCAAAACGCCGGAAGAGGCGAGCGAAGCATCGAGCAGACTTGCCAAAGGACTATCGTTTGATGCGCTTGTCACCGAACGCGACTTGAAAAGCACGGATGTCGATCTCGGCTTGGTAACAAAGTCCGGCATAATTGATCGTGCCGTCGCCGATGCAGCGTTTGCATTGAGGGACGGCGGCATCAGCGCGCCGGTGAATGGCCGGTTCGGCACGACAATCGTGCGTGTCACCAAAATCGAACCGGAAAAAATCAAACCCTTTGAAGAAGCCTCATCTGAAATCAAACAGGCGCTTGCATCCGATCGTGCTCGAACGGACTTACAAAGTTTGCGCGATAAAATTGAAGATGATCGCGCCGGCGGTATGCGGCTCGATGAAATCGGCCAAAAATATAAGCTGACATCTCGGATCATCGAGGCGATCGATCGGGCCGGTCGCAATCCTGAAGGTTCGCCCGTTGCGGATCTGCCTGCAGGCGTTGATTTCGCGGGGAATGTTTTCTCGACCGATATCGGTGTTGAAAACGATGCGGCGCAGCTATCGGATGGCGGCTTGCTTTGGATTGACGTGACAGGGATCACACCATCGCGCGATCGTAATCTCGATGAAATCAAAGACCGTGTTGAAGCGCGCTGGCGCGACGATCAGGCATCCGAGCGTTTGACCACAAAAGCCAAAGAAATGGTCGAACAGATCAAAGCCGGCACGGCTATGAATGAAGTCGCCCGCAAGGCCGGCCTTAAGGTTGAAACCACCTTTGGAATGAAGCGCAATGCAACCAAACCGCTGACGGCAAATGCGGTCGCCGAGGTCTTTCGCACACCCAAGGGATCCGTCGGTTACGGCGACGGTCAGAACGCAAATGAGCGAGTGATCTTCCGTGTCACCGAAGTGAATGAACCGGCGTTCGATGCCTCATCGCAGGATGCGAAGAAATATTTTGAGACGTGGCGGCGCGCTCTCGCCGAAGAACTTCTCACGCAATATGTCCAGCGGCTTGAAACCGACATCGGCACCAAAATAAATCAGGAAGCAGTCGCGCGCGCGTTTGGCGGCGATCAAAGCTGAGCGCCTGAAATGCAGATCGAACCCGCATTCGATCTCTTTTCCGAACATTACGCGCGCGGCGAACCGCAGGTCGTCTGGACGACGCTTGTGGCCGATGTAGAGACGCCTGTCTCGGCCTTCATGAAGGTTGCCGCCGGGCGCCCGATGAGCTTCCTCTTGGAATCGGTCGAAGGCGGCATCACCCGCGGACGGTATTCGATCATCGGTCTTGATCCGGACGTTGTCTGGCGCACCGAGAACGGGCGAGCGGCAATCAATCGGTCCGCGCAATCGTCGCCCGGTGCATTTGTCGATTATCCCGAGCCGCCGCTTGATGCGTTACGTGCGTTCGTCGCGGAAAGCCGGATTACCCTGCCGCCCGATCTACCCCCGATGGCGGCCGGCGTATTTGGCTATCTCGGTTACGACATGGTGCGGCTGATGGAGGAACTTCCGCCGGCCAACCCGGATCCCATCGGTATTCCCGATGCTGTTCTGATCCGTCCGACAATTGTGATTATCTTTGACAACGTTAAAGACACATTGACGATTGTTACACCGGTGCGGGTAACCGATGGCATTTCGGCAAAAGCGGCGATGGCGCGCGCGACGGAACGGATTTCATTCGTCGTTGATGGTCTCGATCGCGCGCTCAACAAACAAACCCGCGACGATGCCGAGCCGCTGGCCATCCAGCCCCAATCAAATACGCCACCCGACCAATACAAAGCGATGGTCCTGCGTGCGAAGGAATACATCGCGGCAGGCGATATTTTCCAAGTAGTGCTGTCGCAACGCTTTGAAGCGCCGTTCACCCTGTCCCCATTCGCGCTGTATCGCGCGCTGCGCCGGGTCAACCCCGCGCCATTTCTCTACTTCCTTGATTACGGCTCCTTTGCGGTTGCCGGCTCCAGTCCTGAAATCCTGGTGCGGGTGCGCGACGATACAGTCACGATCCGGCCGATTGCAGGAACGCGGCCACGTGGGCCAACACCGCACGAAGACAAGGCGCTGGAACAGGAACTACTCGCCGATCCCAAAGAGCGGGCTGAGCATCTGATGCTGCTTGATCTCGGCCGCAATGATGTCGGTCGCGTCTCCAAGATTGGATCGGTGAAGGTCACCGATCAATTTTTCATCGAACGCTATAGTCAGGTCATGCACATCGTCTCAAACGTCGAGGGCAAGCTTGACCCGCAGCACGATGAACTCGACGCACTCGCCGCAGGATTTCCGGCCGGCACCGTTTCCGGCGCACCGAAGGTGCGCGCAATGGAAATCATCGACGAGTTGGAAAAAGAAAAACGCGGCCTTTATGCCGGTTGCGTCGGTTATTTCTCGGCGGCCGGTGAAATGGATACCTGCATTGTCCTTCGCACCGCTCTGATTAAGGACGGAAAAATGTACGTCCAGGCCGGCGCCGGCATCGTCGCCGACTCCGATCCGAAGCTTGAGCAACAGGAATGCATCAATAAGGCGAAGGCGTTGTTTCGAGCTTCGGAAGAAGCGCGCCGGTTTGCAAGCACGGCAAAGCGGGGGCAGTAGTGGGTGCAAGTAGCTTCGTCGCTTCGGCCGAGCGGATGCGAGAGCCGGCGCCCATCCCCCCAGTGTCGATTTGTGTTGCACATAACACCCAGCGAATAATTAGGGCTATGGATCCGGCTCGCGCGCGCATTGCTCGCTTGGCCGGGATGACTGCTCGGGATTTGAAACATGCTAGTGTACGGCATGGGGCCTTTTCAACGGCTTTTGCAAATTATTGACAGTACCGCAGCGCGAGCTGTGTGGCTTGCTCAATGGCTTGCGCTCCCCATCGTCGCGCTGCTGTTCCTGCAATGGCCGTTGCGCGATCTCTTCAAAAGTTTTTCGCGTGAGGCCAACGATCTGGGACAAGTGCTGTTTGCCGTTTACATCACGGTTGCGGTGACTGCGGCAACACGCGCCGGCACTCATCTTGCCGCCGATGTAATCGCGAAGCGCTATGGACGCAAAACACGACGACTTTTATTCCGGCTTGGCATCGCTTTCGGCGCGCTACCGTGGGCGTTGCTGATCCTGACCGCCGGGGCCGGCATTGTCATTCCGTCCGCTAGCGGACTGGAACGCTTTCCCGACACATTCAATCCCGGATATTTCATCATCAAGCTTGCACTGTGGATTTTGGCTGTCCTGATGCTAATGCAAGCGGCCCTCAACCTTATCCGGCCCGATGTGAAGGACTCCGAATAATGGAATGGATGGGGCTGGGTCTCCTCGTGATGGTGGCGATGGGGATTGTGTTCACGGGCTTACCTGCTCTCCTGGTATTACTCACGGTTTCCGTCTGTGGTGCAGCAATTGGGGTTGCAAGCGGCACCATCCCGTTCGCGCTTCTTTCAGCTTTGCCGGGACGACTGATCAATCTCTTTGAAAATGATCTGTTACAAGCGCTTCCGCTTTATGTGCTGATGGGCGTCTTGCTTGATCGGATGCCGATTGCCGACGCGTTATACCGCGCCGGTCTTGCCATATTGCCACGCGGTCCGGCGGCAGCACCCGTTTCCGGCATGATGCTCGGCGCGCTCATCGGGCCCATGAGCGGATCGGTTGGCGCAAGCGTGCTGGCGATGACGCGCATCGTGGCGCCACGCCTGAGCGCAAGCGGCATTCCCGCCCCCACTCGCTTCGCTGTCGTTGCGGTTGCCAGTACACTTGGCGTCGTCATTCCGCCGTCGCTAGTGCTGATCCTGCTCGGTGATGCCATGCTGTCCGCGCACACAATGGCCGTTACCGCGAGCGGTCGCGCCGACCGTGTGATCAACACGCAGGATGTCTTTCATGGTGCGCTTGTGCCTGCGGCCATCATGCTGGTGTTTTGTTTGCTCGTCGCGTGGCGGGCAGGTCGAAATATTCAAATAGAATCTTCTTCGCAGCAAAAGACGACGTTGACCGGCGCGCAGGCAATCTTGGCTGGGATCTCGGTTCTGTCACTTGTTACATTGCTTGGCGGAATTGCCGCCGGCCAGTTTTATGCGGTGGAAGCCGCAGCCATGGGCGCTACCGTTCTGCTTGTAACAGGCATCGTTTTCGGTCACCTGCGCCTCAAAGCACTCGACGAAATATTGCGCGATACAATGGCGGTTACCGGAGCCCTATTCGCATTGTTGCTCGCGGCCACGACTTTGACACTCGTTCTTCGGACGTTTGGAACCGACCGCCTGATTGGAAACTGGATCACGTCCATTCCCGGCAATGACATTGTTGTTATGACTGTTGTGCTCGCCGCAATTGGAATTTGCGCTTTCGTCCTGGACGCATTCGAAATTATTTTCGTGGTGATCCCAATTGTCGTCCCGCCCTTGCTGGTTCGGGTGGCGGATGCGCGCTGGGTCGCGGTGCTCATCCTGCTGACGCTGCAGATAAGCTTCCTGCTCCCGCCGCTTGGCTATGCGCTGATGATGGTGCGCGGCAACTTCAAAGAGAACATATCATTTTCGGCGCTCGCACGAGCATTCTCCCCTTTCCTCCTCGCCCAATGGGTCGTGCTCGCCATCGTGCTTTGTGCTCCGCAACTCGTCCATATCGGCGAAAAGGCCGCCGATACGTCGCGTACACCGCTCGTCCCGCTATCCGATCAGGAGATCAATCGACGTTTCGAGCAAATGATGCCGAAGCTGCCTGAACCCGATTGAATGCCCCCGCGGGCCTTGGCGAGGAGATCTGGTAGACTTATAGGGTCTGGGATAGGCAAAATAGAGACGATGCTATGATGGCTCCACGAACCGGAGCCCGATGGATAAATGCTCTGACCTCAATAGGTTAAGGCTGGATGATCACCCTGATCGACAACTACGACAGCTTCACCTTCAACCTCGTCCACTATTTCGGCGAGCTTGGAGCGGAAGTAGCCGTTTACCGCAATGATAAGCGGTCGGTCGAAGCGGTGATGGCGGATGATCCTGACGCGATTATCCTCTCCCCGGGGCCCTGCACCCCCAAGGAGGCAGGGATCTGTCTGGCGCTCATTGAAAAGGCGTCCGAGAGAATTCCGATACTCGGCGTCTGCCTCGGCCACCAGGCAATCGGGCAAGCGTTCGGCGGCAATGTCGTGCGCGCGCCTCTGCCAATCCATGGCAAGCTTTCCGAGGTCAAGCACCAAAGCATGGGAATTTTTCGCGGCATCAATCAATCGTTCAAAGCGACAAGATATCATTCGCTTGTGGTTGACCGTGCCTCCATGCCAGATGCCTTGTCTATTACAGCAGAAACAGGCGATGGACTCGTGATGGGGCTCGCGCACAAACGCCTTCCCATTCACGGCGTGCAGTTTCATCCCGAGAGCATCGCATCCGAACATGGGCATATCATTTTGAAGAATTTTCTCGATCTTGCTGCACAATGGAATAGCGATACCGGTCGGCGACCTGACAAGTCAAACAAATCAAATACGAGGGGCGCGGCCCATGGATGAATTCAAGGCATATGTGGGCAAGGTCGCGTCGGGAGCCGCGCTGACCGCCGAAGAGGCATCGCTTGTCTTCGATCGCATGATGTCGGGTGAGGCAACGCCGTCGCAGATGGGCGGCTTGCTCATGGCTTTGCGCGTTCGCGGCGAAACGATCGATGAAATTACCGGCGCGGTGACCACGATGCGCCGGAAAATGTTGAAGGTGCAAGCACCGCCAACGGCGATCGACATCGTCGGGACCGGCGGAGACGCATCCGGCTCCTACAATATCTCCACTTGCGCCGCTTTCATTGTTGCGGGCGCCGGCGTTCCAGTTGCCAAGCACGGCAATCGTGCGCTGTCGTCGCGATCGGGAGCCGCCGATGTCCTTACCGCGCTCGGTGTGCGGATCGATCTCACCCCGGAAGCGATCAGCCGATGCATCCATACGGCCGGCATCGGCTTCATGTTTGCACCCGCGCATCATCCTGCAATGAAGCATGTCGGGCCGACCAGGGTCGAGCTGGGTACGCGTACGATTTTCAATCTGCTCGGGCCGCTTTCCAATCCTGCCGGCGTGAAGCGCCAGATGGTTGGCGTGTTCTCGAAACAATGGGTCGAGCCGCTTGCCCATGTGCTGGGAAAACTCGGATCGGAGCGCGCCTTCATTGTGCATGGATCGGATGGACTCGATGAAATAACCACGTCCGGTCCGACGACGGTTGCTTCGCTTGAGAATGGCGGGGTTAAAGTGTTTGAAATTAATCCAGCAGATGTCGGAATCTCGCTCGTTAAACCACAGGCGCTGCGTGGTGGCGACGCACAGCAAAATGCGGAAGCGCTTATGGCTGTGCTTAAGGGTCAGAAAGGACCTTATCGGGATGTTGCGGTTTTAAATGCAGCCGCTGCGCTGATGGTGGCGGGCACCGCTTCCGACCTTAAAGAGGGTGTTGCACTCGCAACCAAATCAATTGATTCCGGCGAGGCCGAGGGAAGCCTCGATCGTCTGATCGCCGTTTCGAATACGTGAACCATGAGTGACATTCTCACCCGCATTGAATCCTACAAACGCGAAGAGATTGCGGCCGCCAAGCGCGCCGTTACTCCGCGTGAAATCGAATCCCAGGCGCAAGCGGCATCTCCGCCGCGCGGGTTCATCAAGGCAATCGAGCGCCGTCTTGCCGACGGTGAGTTTGCGTTGATCGCCGAGGTAAAAAAGGCAAGCCCCTCAAAGGGGCTGATCCGTGCGGACTTTGATCCGCCGGCTCTGGCACGCGCCTATCAGGCTGGGGGCGCAACCTGCCTCTCGGTTCTCACTGATGCTCCATCATTCCAGGGAAGCCCTGACTATCTGCGGGCAGCACGCGCGGCAACGACTTTGCCGGCGCTGCGCAAGGACTTCATGTTCGAGCCCTATCAAGTGATGGAAGCGCGGGCGTGGGGCGCCGATTGTATTCTCATCATCATGGCCGCTGTTGACAACGCAACGGCGAAAGAACTTGAGGATACAAGCTTCGCGTTTGGCATGGATGTGCTGGTGGAGGTCCATGACGAGGCTGAGCTGGAGCGGGCGTTGCGGCTTCGGTCGCGCCTGATCGGGATCAACAATCGCAATTTGAAAACATTTGAAACGACTCTCGTTACCAGCGAGCAACTGGCTCCGCGTATTCCGAAGGATCGGATTATTGTCGGCGAGAGCGGTTTGTTTGAGCCCGATGATCTCGCACGACTTGAAAAGGTCGGCATCTCGACATTCCTGATTGGCGAAAGCCTGATGCGTCAGGCTGACGTTGAGGCCGCCACCCGCAAACTCCTAACTTCCCGAAGCGCGCGACGCGCTCCCGCAGCCGAGTAACCCCCATGGCGCCTCGTGCAAAACTGACCCACCTCCGTACAAGCGGCGAAGCCCACATGGTTGACGTCTCGGAGAAAGCGAACTCCGAGCGCCTGGCTATCGCCGAGGGCTGCGTCGTGATGGAGAAATCGACACTCGATCTTGTCCTGCGCGGAAATGCCAAAAAAGGCGACGTATTGGGCGTTGCCCGCATTGCCGGAATTATGGCCGCCAAGCGCACGCATGATTTGATCCCACTCTGCCATCCGCTGGCGCTTTCCAAGGTGGAGATCGAAATTACCCCCGACAAAAAGCTACCCGGCTGCATCGTCCGCGCGAAGGTGAAGGTGTCGGGGCAAACAGGCGTCGAAATGGAAGCGCTGACTGCAGTTTCGGTTGCGTGCCTCACCATCTACGACATGGTCAAAGCGGTCGAACGCGGCATGCGCATCGAAGGTATCCGGCTCATTGAAAAGCACGGCGGAAAATCGGGTACCTACCGCGCCGGGGATCTTTGATCCATGGCGCTGCTTTCGGTTAGCGATGCGCTTGATCGTGTGCTGGCGGGCGTCGAACCGATCGGCATCGAAAAAGTCTCATTGGCCGATGCGTTTCACCGGGTCTTGGCTGCCGATCTTGTTGCCTCGCGAACTCAACCGCCCGCTGACGTCTCTTCAATGGACGGATATGCCGTCAGGGCTGACGACGTCGCCACAGTACCGATAGCGCTGAAGCTGATTGGTGAAGTTGCGGCCGGCCGCCCCTTCGATCGTCCGATTGGGGCTGGCGAAGCGGTGCGGATCTTTACCGGGGGGGTTATTCCGCAGGGGGCCGATGCGATCGTTATTCAGGAGAATACTGATCGGAACGGCACCGATGTCATCGTCCGCGAACCATCCTCCCGTGGAAAGCACGTCCGACCGCAGGGCCTGGATTTCCGTAGCGGAGATGTCCTGCTCACACGCGGCCGTCACTTGACCGACCGCGATGTCGCGCTGATTGCGGCAATGAACCATCCGCACATCACCGTCTATCGGCGCCCGAAGATTGCGCTGATCGCAACCGGTGACGAATTGGTGCGGCCTGGCACGGAACCGGCGCCGGGCCAGATCGTCTCTTCGAATGCGTTTGCGCTCGCCGCTCTCGCACGCAATGAAGGCGCCGAGGCAATTGATCTCGGCATCGTGCCCGATTCACTCGATGCGACAATGGCTGCAGTCGAACAGGCAAAAAATTTGAAAGCCGATGTGCTGATGAGCAGCGGCGGCGCTTCGGTTGGCGATTATGATCTCATTCAGAAGGCGCTCGTCGCGAAGGGGATGTCCCTGGCGTTCTGGCGCGTTGCATTACGCCCGGGCCGCCCCGTGATGCATGGCGACCTCGGCGGCATGCGGGTGTTGGGGCTGCCCGGCAATCCGGTGTCAGCCTATGTGTGCGCCTTCCTGTTTCTGCTGCCGCTGATCCGGCGCCTGAGCGGCCGGACTGACATTCAGCCGATCACCGAATCGGCCCTGCTCGGCCGCGACCTCGGTGCCAACGACGAGCGCACCGACTATCTGCGGGCCACGCTGTCGCGCAATCCTGCAGGCGACGTCGTTGCGACCCCCCACCCCCTCCAGGACAGTTCGATGCTGACGCCGCTCGCAAAGGCCGATTGCCTGCTTATTCGTGAGCCCTTTGCACCGGCGGCTCACTCGGGAAGCCTCTGCACCGTCGTAAAATTTGGACTTTGAGGGTCCCAGTGGAGCGGATTTGACATTCGCTACCCGCTTAGCCGCGAGCTCGCGAAACGAATGTAAAATCAAAAATTCCATTAAAATCATATAGTTGACAGTTGCCTTTTGGTTTAAAAAATTCCCAAAAAGACCCTGCTCAAATGGGATGCGAATGTTTGAACCGGACTACTAGATTTGTTCACGTGAAATTAAAAGTTGCGGAACACATAATGAACATATAGTGTTCGTTCGCGCTTTGTTTCGAACGCTTGCTGGAACCTGTTCACCCCCAATCCCAGGTAGGCTTTGATGCTGACCCGAAAACAACTTGAGCTCCTGCGGTTCATTCACGAGCGCCTGAAGGAAGCGGGCGTCCCCCCTTCTTTTGACGAAATGAAGGAAGCCCTCGACCTGCGCTCAAAATCGGGCATTCACCGGCTGATTACGGCCCTTGAGGAACGTGGTTTCATCCGGCGCCTGCCCAATCGGGCACGGGCGATTGAGGTGGTTCGGCTGCCTGAAGCGGTTGGACAAGGGCCGGGACGTGCGCGGGGATTCACGCCTAGCGTCATCGAGGGCAACTTGGGCCGTGTTCGTTCCAATGCCGAGGATGAAGGTGGCCGCCCGGTCGCGGTGCCTGTCATGGGCCGGATTGCTGCCGGCACCCCCATTGAGGCAATTCAGACGCGCAGTCACACGATCAATGTGCCCCCCGACATGCTGTCGACGGGCGACCATTTTGGCCTCGAAGTACGGGGCGATTCCATGGTCGATGCGGGCATCCTCGACGGAGATACGGTGCTGATCCGCAAAACGGAAAACGCCGATACAGGCGATATCGTCGTGGCCCTGATCGACGATGAAGAAGCAACGCTGAAACGCTTCCGTCGGCGTGGGGCCTCGATTGCGCTGGAGCCTGCCAACAGCGCGCATGAAGTGCGCATCCTCCCGCCCAATCGCGTTCGCATCCAGGGCAAACTGGTTGGGCTTTTTCGGCGGTATTGATCGCGAGCGAGCTCAATCGTCGGCCGTTAGGTCTTCGACCTTTGGTGTGGCATCGCGCGAACCGGCTCGAGATGGCGTTGTCTGGTTCTCGCCGGTTGCTGATGGTGCGGGGGCCGATTTTGCCCGAACCCACGGGCGATCATGACCAAGCGGGCGCGTGGGTGTGATTTCCCAACTTTGATCGATGCGTCTTAAAGCAATTGCTCCCAATTGGTTGCGCATCGTCCGATCGATCACAGTGGCCGCGCAATCATGAGGCACCTGACGCGATGTGATAACCAATGCCGCGCGGCGGCAATCTTCAGCTACCGCTTCAGAATGAAGCGCCAGCGCAACCGTTGCGCCATCGGCAAGCCGTCCGATGCAGCCGATTTCATCACATCGAATGCCTGCACCAAGCATTGAATCGGTCGGCAATCGCGCATCGGCGTCCGCAGCAAGCCATTCGCGCATAGCAAAAGCATCGCCGCCTTTCTTCACCATGGAAAAGTGCCCGGACGCATTTCGTACTGCGAATGTGTCGCCACCATGCGCGATCAATACGTCCGGTGCTGGCGTCAATGCGATCCAAACAATCGCTATGCCGATCAATGTTGCGCCGATCCAGCGTAGCGGCGTTCTAAGAAGACAAAGTACAAATAATCCCGCGGTGCAGACGATCAGCGGCCCGACGCCGAACGCAGAAATGCGGCCAACAGCACCCGGAAAACTGGCAACCCACATCGCCACCGCATTCATCCATTCGATTCCTTCAGCCATCAGACTCCAGAGCGGGGCATCAAAGCCGAATGGAATGGCGACAAGAGCCAATAGTCCTGCCGGCATGACCCAGGCCGATACAATCGGCATCGCCAGCAGATTGGCGACGACTCCGTATGGCGCCATGCGGTGGAAGTGATAAGCGGCATAAGGCGTGGTTGCGAGAC
>DATAIA010000508.1:0-1588 GCA_036262895.1 Xanthobacteraceae bacterium | reverse complement strand
AAGAGCTCCTGAAATTTGCCGGCCCGAATTTTGAGGGGGGTGCAGTCTATTTCACTTCAGGAGGATCGGAAGCGATCGAGACCGCGCTCAAGCTGTCACGGCAATATCAGGTGGAGATCGGCCAACCACGGCGGCATCAAGTTCTGAGTCGCACCCAGAGTTATCACGGCTCAACCCTGGGCGCGCTTTCAGTTTCCGGTAATAAACGCCGGCGCGAAATGTACTTGCCGATGGTACGCGAATGGGCGCATGTTGGAATTCCGTATTGCTATCGCTGCAAATACGACTGTACCGATGGTTGCCGGAATTGCGGGCGGGAGTATGCGATGGAACTCGACCGCGCGATTGAAGCTGCAGAGGGTACAGTGGCGGGCTTCATCTTTGAGCCGGTGAGCGGAGCGACGCTGGGAGCAGTCACTCCTCCGCCTGGATATCTGCAGAGCATTGCCGAAGTTTGCGAGCGGCAAGGCGTGCTAACCATTGCCGATGAAGTAATGACCGGCATGGGCCGCACGGGCACGAACTTCGCTGTTGAGCACTGGGATGTGGCGCCCGACATTCTCGTGACCGCGAAGGGCCTGTCCAGCGGATACGCACCGCTGGGCGCGGTGATCGCCACCGAAAAAGTAGTGGATGCGATCGCTTCCGGCACGGGCGCGTTCCTGCACGGCTTTACTTACAATTCACATCCCATCTCGCTGGCCGCCGGGCTGATGGTGCTGCATTACATTCAAGAGCGCGAACTGGTCCGGGCTGCAAACTCAGAAGAAACCGATACAGTGGCTGCCAGCTTGGGCCGCGAACTCGAAACTCTTCTTGAGATCGAATCAGTGGGAGACGTGCGCGGCATGGGATTGTTGCGCGGAGTAGAGTTCGTGGCAGACAAGAAAAGCAAGCAGCCATTCGAACCAGCAGAGAATTTCGCGGCGAAGGTCGGCAGCGAGGCATCCAAACGTGGCCTGCTGGTCTATCCCGTCCAGGGCTGCGTAGACGGTAACGCCGGGGACCACGTGCTTATCGCGCCGCCGGCGGTGATTACACGCGAGCAGATCCGAGAGGCGGTTCGATCGCTGCGGGAGGCAATCGCGGCGGCGTAAAGCTGGCCTGTGTCATGCCGAGCGCAACGCGGGATCTGCAGTTCGCAATGGTAATAATATACTTGACAAAATAGAGAGTTCTTCACTTGGGACATGGATATGGCAAAGGAAAGAACGGCAGCTAAGATCAGCACGCTTCGCGGACTCGGGATGATGGTCATCAGGCCATCGCAGAGCACGCTCCTGCCACCCCACTACAAACAAGCTAACCTTCTGAGGGACGGCAAATATAAATGAAGCCACTGCCAGCACCGCATGTTCCCGACAAAACGGAGTTTGAGAGATTTGATAACGCGATCAGGCGAGTTCTCGGCGTGTCGAAAGAAGAACTGCTCAAACGGGAAGCGGGAGAAAAGAAGCACAGAGCACGAAAGCGGCGACCGAAGAAGTAGCTCAATGAAGCAGTCGGTCAAAGTCGCAATCATAGGATATCTGGGTGCGGTTGCCGTAATCGCCCTCGCCTGCCTGATGTTGGCCTTGGCCGTGAGGTA
>DATAIA010000507.1:0-3747 GCA_036262895.1 Xanthobacteraceae bacterium | reverse complement strand
TTCCGAGGCGCTTGCGACAAGCCCGGATAATTGATGGGTGTTTTCTGCTGTTTGGGTCAAGGTTGAAGCGGCAGCCTCAAGCTCCGCCGAGGCCGCCGATACGGTACCCACCACGTGCCCGATCTTGGCTTCAAATTGATTGGCAAGCTGTTGCATCTCGCTGCGACGCGTGGCTGCAGCAAGAGCCTCCGCTTCCTTCTGTTCGGCTTCAAGTGACCGGACGCGGAGAGCGTTGTCTTTGAAAATTTGCACGGCGCTTGCCATGGCGCCGATTTCGTCGCGCCGATCGGCGGCTGGCACATCACAATCCAGGCGCCCATTGGCGAGCTGTTTCATGGTTTCGGTCATCGTCTTCAACGGGCTGGTAATCGATCGCATCGTCAGGATGCCAAATCCGAGAATAAAAACGACCAGCACGGCAATGATGCCGGCCGCAATACTAAGTTCGATTATTGCGGAAACGCGAATGGATCGCGCTTCGGTGACGACAAGACGCAACAGTTCGTTCTGAACGTCCACCATTCCGTCGATATAGCCGGTGAGGATCTTGAACCAATGGGCCCTCTCGATGCCATCCACCGGTTGCCCCGGCGCCACTTTGAGAATGACTTGTTCCATCCGCGCCGTTTCCGCGCCATCACCTGCTTTCGCTTTCGAGAGGTAGGTCTCCTGGATTCCAGCAGGAGCAAAAACCTTGAACAGTTTGATGATCTCTTCCCGTTCGGCAATGAGGATAGAAAAACGAGTAAACTGCTCACTGGAAAAGATTTTTGTGGCCAAACCGCCTGCGCCGGTGGCGCGCTCGAGTCCGGTATACTCGATCATGGACTGCAGGAAAGCCAAAGCCATTGCTAAATTCTTGACTTCAGTCCGGTCAGTGTCGCGAACGATCATCATCGATACGTCAAGAATTCGCTCAATGATCTCGGTATAGGCTTTGGTTGATGCGGCTGCGTTAATTGTCTGGCTTGAGATTTCGGCGCGGATCTTGTCGAGGTTCGGCAGCGCATCCGCCGCATTCTGGATTTTTTGCAAGGTATTGGCGCTAAGCTGCCGGGTTGCTTCGGCCCGCGCGGTGCTGGTGAAAACGGCGCGCCTTGCGTCGGTTTCACGCTGTTGCGCCAACAGTTCAGGGCCGTACTCTGCGCCTTTGGCAGTCAGAAAAAGAGCGGATCGTCCACGCTCACGTTGCAGATCAGTGACAAGTTCCGTGAGAGTGCTTGTTACCGCACCGCCAACGATCAAGCGGTTCATTTGCATGGCGGTCGACCAGCGGTCCAGTAAGATCCAGCCGGCAATCCCGATGAATGCTACCGCCGGCAATACCACCAGCATTGCAATCCGACGCGATATCGACATTGCAGTATCCCTTTCCCCAAGGACCTCGTCATCGACCGCTGGCAATTGTGGAATTCACTGGAAATCGAATCGCAACTTGTACGCTGCGAACTGCGCCTGATTGTGTTCTGGATTTATGAGAATTTGCTTAAGTGAAGCTGTCCGACATCGGGTAAAATTCGTCTTGTTTGGTCATCCAAACTTCAATTGCTCAAAATTTGAGCACCGAGTTCCATCGGCGGGTAAAGCTTGCGCTCTTTTTCTTTGGATGGAATGCCCTACGCAGGGCAGGCTTGGGCGGAAGTGTCCGCAATCACGCTGCGCGTTTGGGCTCGTCGGTCAGCGTTCGAGAAAGCCGTGATTGATAGTCGGCGGCACAGCGGGTCGCCTGCCCACGATGACAAACAAAGCCCGGATCGTTGGCTTGCGAATTCGGGACAACTAGCTCAGTTCGTAGATGGCAGAATTGCCGCTGTGCTCCCTGACCTGCACGCTCTCAAGCCATACGCGGCCTTCTGTCTTTCTTGAGACGTAATCGGAAACGTAGTCGTAAGTGATCTTCGCGGTGGCTTCGCAGCCGACCGCCGGCATGACCCGAAGATCAACCAGTCCGTCTTTCGCCAACGCTTCGAACTTGTCGCGGTGAGGATCATCGGCCGCCACCAGCATCGTATGATCGAACATATGATGCAGCCACGACTTGATTTCCTTCATCCCGCCAAAATCAAAACACCAGTTGCGCTCGTCGAGCTCACGTGTCGCGAACACGAAGGCGAAGGACAGGGCGTATCCGTGCAGCAGGCTGCAATGGGAGTGCACCGCCTTCCACTGGCGGAAACAACAGGATAGCCCCTCATTGTGATCGTAGGTCTTGGTTGAACGATAGATCGCTCTGGGGTTCGGATCAGGGGACGATCCAACGTCGGGGGATAATGTGGCGTAGTCGAAGTCCTTTGCAGATGTATGATTCATCTCGGCCCGGCGGTTCGAAAGCACATTCATGCGCCAATGCGCCGTTCAAGGGCCAGGGACTCGTGAAGAAATTCGTTCTTCAAGTCCGAATTCTGCAGCATCTCCCCGTAGAATGCGCTGCTGACCATCCGGCTCTGATCGCTCGCGCGAACGCCGCGGTGGGTCTTGCACATGTGAACCGCGCTGATCCTCACGGCGAGACCCTTGGGAGCAGTCATTTCGACGATGTAATCGCCGATTTGAGTGACGAGCTCCTCCTGAATTTGCAAGCGCGAGCAGAAATACTCGACAATTCGGTCGTACTTCGAAAGTCCGATGATCTTTCCGTCCGGCGACGGCAGCACCCCGATAAAGGCCTGTCCATAGATCGGCATCAGATGATGTGCGCAGGTCGAACGCACATCGATCGGTCCGCTGACGATCAGACGGTCGTATCGATCGACATTCTCGAATTCGGTGATCTTCGGAGGCGCGTCATAGCGGCCGCGCAGAATTTCGTCCACGAACATCTTGGCGACGCGCTTGGGAGTGTCGCGCGTATTGTGGTCGTTGACGTGATCGATATGGAGTACGTCGAACAACTCCTCCAGTTTCTTCGATGCTGCGGCCATCATCAGCGCCTTGGACGCGCGATCCATGTAACCTTCGACGGCGTCGTTGCAGAGGGCTCTTCGCCCCGGCACCGTCAGATACTTAGCAACTTGGCTCATGCCAACCCCTGTTAACAAAGTTTTCGGCCCACGCCTGTCGAAAGCGCGTATTGTGCCGACCTTGTACCTTGCACGAGCGGAACTTTCAGTTCCGTTAGCTGGCATAATTAAGAATGTTTTGACTATCGACACCCCATTCGCCGCAGAGCTGTAACGGTTTGGAGACCAAACATTCAAAATCTCGGCGATCGCGCCCACTTTCACAACCAAAACCGGCTATTGGTGCCGCCTCGTATAAAGGGAGCACAAGTGTGTCGATTCATTCTCGCCGGATTGTAGTTCGCGGCCTTATTTTCGTTTCTTGTCTGGCCTTCTCACCGTTCGCTCGAGCCGACGCGGTTCAACAAGACGTGCCGATTCTGACGATCAGCGGAAAGGTGAACGCATCCGATGCGGAAGCCGGGTTGGCCTTCAGGCGCGCCGAACTCGAGGCGATGGGGACCGTCAGCTTCGAAACGAACACTCCTTGGTACAAACAGTCGGTCAAGTTCGAAGGCGTGCCGCTCGATAAACTGATGCAGAGAGTCGGTGCGAGCGGCCAACGCGTCGTCGCCATGGCTCTCAACGACTACAGCACGGAAATCCCGATCGAGGATTTCGCAAAATATCACGCCATCCTCGCCATCAAACGCGACGGCGAATACATGCCGGTCAAAGACAAAGGGCCACTGTTCATCGTTTACCCGTACGATTCCGATCCTGAACTCAAGAGCCAGAAGTTCTACAG
>DATAIA010000506.1:0-8643 GCA_036262895.1 Xanthobacteraceae bacterium | reverse complement strand
TTTCGATTTGAAGTTCCTAAAACGAGTTGGCCCCAACGGGTATAGGAACTTCAAATCGAAAGCGGCACTAGAGCGCGTCTGGCCGATATCCTGCGCTCTAATCGTTGATTTGAGCCAAATTGCTCGCACGAATCGCTGCCGAACCGGTCCGGCGCTTCGACCCTGCGAATGGGCGCGGAACCTAGCGGAATTACCGGCCTTTCACAACAAAATAGCGCCGGGGACCGGGCCGGGTGGATCTCACGCAAAGGGTTGATTTTTTACTCATTTCCGCCCGGCCGCCAGCTAAAGCGGGTCTTTATGCGCTGCCTTAACTGGTCCCGGACCTCGCGATAGGCGTCAAGCTGCTGCTCGCGGTTGCCGGTGGCAAGGGTCGGATCGGGGGTCGGCCAATATTCCACGTCCGCGGCAACCGTCCGGGTTAATTCCAGCGCCTTGTGATGGGCTTCGGGGGACAAGGTCACGATCAGGTCGAAATTGAGCCCCTCCCACTCCTCAAGCTCCTCAAAGGTCATGGGCCGGTGCTTGCCGATATCGACGCCAACCTCATCCATGGCCGCGACCGCAAACGGGTCGAGTTCGGCTTTGCGAACCCCAGCCGAGCCGACATAGATGGAACTGCCGAACAATTGCTTGAAAAGGCCCGCTGCAATAGGCGAGCGCACGGAATTCAATCCGCACGCAAACAACACCGCCTGGGGCTTGAGGACGCGCCCGGAAGCAGTCATTCCCCCGCCCTCAGCCTTTCCAATGCAGAACGGAGATCAGCGTGAAGAGCCGCCTTGCGGTGTCGAAATCAATTTCGACCTTGTCGCGCAACCGCTCAACCAGCAATTCGGCGCCTTCATTGTGCAAACCGCGACGCCCCATATCGATCGATTCAATCTGGCTCGGCGTCGCCGTGCGGATCGCCTTGTAGTAGGTCTCGCAGACCAAAAAATAATCTTTCACGATCCGCCGCAGCGGCGTGAGCGAGAACAAGTGCGCAATGATGGGCGTGCCGTCGGCAAGCCTGACGTCAAACACCAGACGGTTTTCATTGACGCTCAGATGCAGCGCATAAGGGCCGCCCTCGTGCCCCACAGGCGCAAACAGATTTTGCTCGATCAAATCATAAATCGCGACGGCGCGTTCATGTTCGATGTCGGAGCTGGAACGGCCGATCGAGCCTTCGTCGAGCGTCACCGCCACAAGGCGGCGCCGGGCAACGTCGGCTGGATCTTCGTTCGTCATTTGAGATTGATCCGCATGGCGACCGACCTCGCATGCGCATCGAGGCCTTCGGCAGTCCCGAGCGCAATCGCGGCCGGCGCCAAGGCGCGCAATTGATCGGGTCCAAGCTTGAGGATCGAGGTTCGCTTCATGAAATCGAGCACGCCTAGTCCGGACGAGAAGCGCGCGGAGCGCGCGGTCGGCAACACGTGATTGGAGCCCGCGACATAATCGCCGATCGCTTCGGGCGTATGATGCCCAAGGAATATCGCGCCGGCGTTGCGGATACGGTCAGCTAGGCGATCGGGTTCGGCAGTTGCGATTTCAAGATGTTCAGGCGCGACCGCATCAACCAGGTCGATCACTTCGTCGAGGTTGCGCACCAAAATGACAGCACCGAACTTCTCCCATGCGGCGCGCGCGATTGCAGCGCGCTGCAAATTCGCAAGCTGCGCCTCGACGGCCACCTCGACACCTTTTGCGAGAGTAACGTCATCCGTAATCAGGATCGCCTGCGCGTTGCTGTCGTGCTCCGACTGCGCCAACAGGTCGGCGGCGATCCAATCGGGATGGCCGCCGCTATCGGCGATAATCAATACTTCCGAGGGTCCGGCGATCATGTCGATGCCGACTTTGCCAAACACGACGCGCTTGGCGGCCGCAACATAGGCGTTACCCGGGCCGACAATCTTTGACACCGGCGCAACCGTTTGCGTCCCGTAAGCAAGTGCGGCAACCGCCTGCGCCCCGCCAATGCGATAGATCTCATCAACGCCGGCAAGCTTCGCTGCCGCGAGTACGAGCGGGTTCAACTTTCCATCGGGCGCCGGCACCACCATGACGATACGCGGCACGCCCGCCACCTTGGCCGGCACGGCATTCATCAGAACGGAAGACGGATAAGCCGCCGTGCCGCCGGGCACGTAAAGACCTACCGCATCGATGGCAGTCCATCGATGGCCAAGTTCAACGCCGAGCGCATCGGTAAAGCGATCGTCGCTCGGGCGCTGGCGGCGGTGATAGGCCTCGATCCGATCGCGCGCGAATTCAAGCGCGGCGAAGGCCTGCTTGTCGCAGGCGTCCTTTGCTACATCGATTTCGGCTGCCGACACGCGCAATCCGATCGGGCGCAGATCGATGCGATCGAATTTGCGGCTGAGATCGATCAGGGCTTCGTCGCCGCGGGCAATCACGTCGGCTATGATGGCACGCACGGCCTCGTCAACATCCTGCGCGCTCTCGCGCTTCTCCGCTAGGAAAGCGCGGAAACGCTCGGAAAAGTCCGGGTTTTTGGTATCGAAGCGCGTGGGCATGGGAATTTATTAGCGCATGGCCCGGCGAAAGCCAGCCCCCGCGTCCAGAGATTGAACTTGGGCACCCCTACCGGCCCATTTCCTGACGCGGATGGTTAAGGAACCATCTTAAGGTGATGAGGGCACGCGGGTGTGGGCCATACAGGCCCGAGATCGGCGAGTTCGACTTCGAGGCACTCGACGGCAAGCCGCAGCGCCGCGCCCCCCGAAAACACCAGCGTGACGATGCCGCCCGGCGGATCGGTCTCTTCAAATTCGACCGCCAGGAGATTGAGGACCGCTCCAGGCTCGGTGGGTTTCACCCCGCGGCATTTGACTCCGAGCACCCGATCGAAGCGCAACGCCGAACGGCGACGCTGATAATGCGGCTCGTTGTGAACAGCCTCCCAATCGAAACGGTTGAGCGCCGCAACAAACCGCATTTCCGACGGGCGCCAAATGATGTCCCCGACTTTGAGAACGGAATCCTGCAAGTGGGTGGAAATGATGTCCATATCGTCCCGCTCTAGGGCGACGAGTTTGAGCGCATCCATGGCAAGCATCCACCCTGCCGCAAGTCCCTTCGACCTGCGGCTTAAACATCACGTGTTACGCAAATTGTTTTATGCGGTGGCGAGAACCGCATTGGGCTTTAGGTAGGAACGCCCGTTTCCGCGTCAAGGCGGGGATAGGAATTTGTAGGAATGTTTGCTCGGGCGTCCTTGCCCGCGGCTGTCACTCCCAATCCCGCTCATTCCCGCGCAAGCGGGAATCCAGTTTAAAATTTTAAATCATCTTATTGTGCTGGATCCCCGCTCGCGCGCTTTCGCGCTTGGCGGGGATGAGCGGAGAGCCTGGAATCACCCCGTAATCCGCGCAATATCGGCGCCGCAACGCGAAAGCTTATCTTCAAGGCGCTCGAAGCCGCGATCGAGGTGATAGACGCGGTTGACCATGGTCTCACCTTCGGCGGCGAGTGCGGCAATTACCAGCGATACCGAAGCCCGCAGATCGGTGGCCATGACGGGTGCGCCTTTGAGCCGCTCGACGCCTTCAATCGTTGCCTTCTCGCCATCGAGATGAATGCGAGCACCGAGACGGACCAGTTCCTGCACGTGCATGAAGCGATTTTCGAAAATCGTTTCCGTCACATGCGAGGTGCCTTTGGCGCAGGACATCAACGCCATCAATTGCGCTTGCAAGTCGGTCGGGAAGCCGGGGAATGGCGCGGTCGTCACTTCGATGGCGCGCAGCCCGCTGCCATTGCGCGCAATCTGCACGCCGGCATTGGTCGGTGTGATCTTCGTGCCGGCCTGTTCCATCACATCGAACGCCGCCTGCAGCAATTCCGGGCGCGCGCCTTCGAGCAGCACATCGCCGCCGGTCATCGCAACCGCCATGGCATAGGTGCCGGTTTCGATGCGGTCGGGAAGCACGCGGTGCCGCGCGCCGTCGAGGCTCGAAACCCCTTCGATAATGATCTGCGACGTGCCCGCGCCGGAAATCCGCGCGCCCATTTTGTTGAGGCAATCGGCGAGATCGCCGATTTCAGGCTCGCATGCGGCGTTTTCGATGAGGGTGGTGCCATTCGCGAGCGCCGCGGCCATGACAGCCGTGTGCGTGCCGCTGACCGTGACTTTCGGGAAAACGATTTCGCCGCCCTTCAGGCCGTTCGGTGCGCGCGCCACCACATAGCCCCCCTCGATGTCGATTTTCGCACCGAGCCGTTCGAGCGCCAGGATCAACAAATCGACCGGCCGGGTGCCGATCGCGCAGCCGCCGGGCATCGAAACCCGCGCCTCGCCCATGCGCGCAATGAGCGGGCCAATGACCCAGAAGCTTGCCCGCATGCGGGAAACGAGTTCGTAAGGCGCCGTGGTGTCGACGATGCGCGCCGCCGAGAGATGCAGCGTTTGCCCATGATAATCGCTATCGCCCGGCCGCTTGCCGCTGACCAGGATGTCGACGCCGTGATTGCCGAGGATGCGCTGGAGCTGGCTGACGTCGGCGAGCCTCGGCACATTGTCGAGGATCAGCGTCTTGTCCGTGAGGAGGCTCGCGATCATCAACGGCAGCGCCGCATTCTTGGCGCCCGAAATCGGGATCGCGCCATGAAGCGGCCGACCGCCGACAATCCGTATCCGATCCATGGTAAACCCCTGCAGCTCTAATTACGTCAGCTCTACTATCGCCCCCGCAGCGACCACGCGGCTCGATTACGGCGAAAACGGGACCAGTCAGTCGCCGGACTGGTTCTGATCCCCACGGTCGGGCTTTGCTTTCGACAAACCCTCGTCCTTGGACCCGGGTTGCCGTCCGCGCGCCTGAATTTTGCGGCGTTTCAGGTTTTCGCGAAGTGCCGCCTGCAACCGGCGCTCGCGGGGCGTCGGTTCTTGCGATTTCGCGCGATCATTCATGATTCGATTTTAAGCGCTGGGGGACGAAAGGGGAATTCCGTTTCGCCGGCAAGAACCAAGTTTGCGCAGATTACGTAAACCGGGGCCGGCATGCCGGTAAATTGGTGAATCGGCGGTGTCTTTTCCCCTATCGCGCCCTTGCCATGGCCTCAGCGCAATCGGCCGAAAGGCCCAATTACAGGACCACGCTTGCGCCGACTCCCCCCTTGTGGCAAGGATCGGCCCGTTTCGGGCCCGGTTTATTCCCATTCCGCCCGGCGCGCTGCCGTAGCTCAGTGGTAGAGCACTTCATTGGTAATGAAGAGGTCGACAGTTCAATCCTGTCCGGCAGCACCAGCAATTCACCGCAACGGCAGAAACCCGGACGGCCACCACGTCCATTTTGCTCCTTGCCTCGCCAGCGCATGGATAAAGCGTAACGACGACGAGCCTGCGGCCGTAGGCCGTTTTTTCTGATCTCAGCGGCGTGGATAGCAGCAGAGCGCAAGGTTGTAGTGAGACATCTTGCTGTAACCGGTATGAACCACCTCGTCATTCATGGAAAACATGAACACGTTGCGAAAGTATCGCTGCATCGTGGACTTGAGGTCATCCTGGGTTTTGCAATTTACGTGCCCCATCTTGCTGAACTTCGAGGCGTATGTCTGCGATTCCAGTGAGGGAGTTCCAATGATGCAAACCCCGTCCGATGAAAGCGGGGAGACTAAATTCTTAAGAAACAGATCCTCGTCCTTGAGATCGATATGCTCCAGAACATCCATGCTGTAGATGCCGGAGAACATTCCCTGCACCGGGCCTTTGAGCATGTTGTGTCTGCGAAATTCAATCGGATAGCGGTCGCTGACGATGGACGTTGCCGACTCAAGAAGCTCCGGATCAAAATCCACCGCGGTCAGCCGTCCAACCGATTGAGCAACTACACGGCTTCCGAAGCCATCACCGCAGCCGACCTCCAACACGTGGTCAAGCCCGCCAAACATCTTCGAAACGAATTTGTAACGCGATAGCGTGAAGGCCAACCGCTTGGGGTCGTCATACCATCCCCATCCCGACATCAGGCCGAGTTTCTCTGGCCCGCGTCGCCGCATCTCGGCGATCACTTCCTCGTACTGAGGCTCTCCATCTCTTTTTTTCATTTAAGTTCCCCACGTGTGAGCATGATCGTCACGCAACCGCATCCATCGCCGGTGGCTTCGCGAATTGAGCTTGAATCTCCGCCCGCAACCGATTGTCGATGCTTGCGGCGGTTTGAGGATGCAACGGCAGAAAAACTGTCGAACCTGCAGGGGCCTCCGCAGGCGAGAAAATCGGCTTGCCGTCGAACTCGTTGCCGACGCGCGTACGATCTTCGTCAACAAAGAAGGCAACGTGATCTTTCAGTGCACCATAGAGCCACATGCCGGAAATAGATGTGCCGAAGATCCCGAACGATTTTGATTCGGCCGCCGCTTCGCGCGCTGTCTCAAGCAGCCGCAAGAGCCAATTGACATGCTTGCGCACCAGCGCCGCACCATGTTTCGGATCCGGCAAAGGACGGGAACCTGCTCCCTTCGAGGCAAGCATGGTGATTTCCTTTGGCAGCACGTCGTCGCGCAGAATTGTCGCATCAAGGCCAGCGCGCTGCGCCAGGTATCCAAGATGAGCCGGCGAGAAATGCATCATGTGATCGGCGATCAAGAGATCAAATATTGAGGTCTCGACGTTGGGAATCTCCACAAACATTCTTCCGCCCGGATTTAAAAGCTGGGCTGCTTCGACCAGCGTTTCCAGCGGATCGGGCATGTGCTCAAGCGCATGGATCATCGTGATAATATCGAAGCGCTTGGTCAGTTTCCCTGGCGGCTCCTTGTAAAACCCCCCGAAGTTTGGAAGCGCACGCAATGCTTCCAGCGGGGCATCCGAGAGCTCGGTCCCATGCATCGACCATCCCGGCAACGCGCGCGAGAAGTTCGTCAATGCGGCCCCGTTGCCACACCCGATATCGATCAACGCGCCGGCAGCGAGAGGTTTTGCTTCTCTTAAAACAAAATCGACCAAAGCATTTGAACGGGGTTGCGCGTTGCCAGACCCATCGAAAATGACCTGCTCGGATCCGCTCGATAGCTTGTAGATCTGATAGGCATTGTAAATGCGATCGATCTCGTCGAACCAGATTGCATCAGGTCGCTTCTGGACAGCGCCGCATTTCTGGCACACCATCAACGTTCCGCCGGCCGGCCAAGGCTTGCAGTCTGAAGTGACGCGCGGAAGCCTCTCGTAACCGGCAACCAATTCGAGATCTTCACAAGAGCAAATTTTACACTTGAATTCGGACACGATTTGAAAAACTCCTCGTTAATCCTTCAGTGCGGCGCTGTGGCGTGGAGCCAAATCGCGAAAGCGTCATAGGGAACAACGCGTTCGGTGGTGAGCAGATCGTGTGCGGCAAAGGCTTTCATGGCTGCGCCTTCGCCAAGCACAAGATCGGAAAGACGGGACGTTGCGAGCAAGACCGTATAGTAGCGCCGCGCAACGACGCCGAGGCCACGATAGGAAAAATCGAACGTGAACTCGGTAAAATACCGTGCATCCTCGATATCGCTGCCAAGCTCTTCTTTCAATTCGCGAACGAGCGCAGCATCGCAATCCTCACCAAGATCGACGGCACCGCCAAAAAGACCCCAATGGCCCGGATAAAAGATGCCAGGCTTTTGGCTGCGAAGCTGCATGAGATAACGCCCGTCATCAAGCGTGATCAAGGCAACAGCCGCGTCAGATGGCGTGAGGTTCCGATCGCCGGTCAAAAAATAGTCAGTCATCAATGATGCACCGCGCTCATGCGGGCACGCGCGAGTGCCTCAGCATACATACCCGTTAAAACAGCGCGCGCCTCTGGGGGAACAAATCCAATCATCGCAGCCAGTCGCGAGGTTTCAAGCGAAGTGAAGGGCGTGATCTCGCCTGGAAGCAGGCCAGCAGATGCGGCTGAGGTTGCGATCACTTGTTCATGCGGTACACCCAAATGTGTCGCCAAATTCCGTGCCGCATCCAGGTAGCTGATGTCACCTGCTCCGGATATCTGGAATATTCCGCCTTCACCACATTCTATGATGTCCGTCAGCACTGAGACGACAAGCGCGAGCGGCAATGGACAGAGTGTGTGATCTTCAAAAGCAGTTATAGGGCCGCCTTGCATCAAACTTTCGACCCAACCGGGAAAAATGCCGCTGTCGGCACGAACCACTTTGGTCAATCTTACAACCCCAGCACCTGCACCAAACCCAAGCACGGCCTCTTCGGCCTCGGCTTTGAAGCGCCCATAAGCGCTTCGAGGCGCGCACAGCTCGTCTGCCCTGCGCAAAGGCTTGAGGCAATCAAATACTGCGCTCGTCGAGAGCAACAGAACACGTCCACCTGACGCGAGAACCTTGTCCGCGATTTCTTTCGGTGCCTCGACATTCACGCGCCGCGCCTGATCGGGATTGTTCCGACACTCTTCAAATCGCGCCATCGCTGCGCAGATGACCGCAATATCCACTTGCGGTAGCGGCTCAAGCATTTCAGCGGCGAGATCGAGAAACATCGTCTCCGGGTTACCTATTTTTGCGCGCCGTCGCGTTGTGCCAATGGCCTGATGACCTCGTGACCGCAGCGATTCCACTAGAGCAGCGCCGATCGCCCCATCCGCTCCTACGACCAAAACGCGCATGCTTCAGACCTCAGGCGAGCCCCAGGCGACTGCA
>DATAIA010000505.1:0-3496 GCA_036262895.1 Xanthobacteraceae bacterium | reverse complement strand
CGGGCTACAAGGCTTTCGTCGGCGAGAACTTCACGCCGTGGACCAAGCGCATCCTCTCGCGCACGAAGGTTACACGTGTCGAAGCGGTGCAGACCTATCCGGGCGATGCCGTTTCCGTCAGTGCGCCGTGCCACCTTGTTCTTCACTGGACCGGCGTGGGCAAGGATGCGGCATCGAAAATCGAAGATGGGGCGAAGCGCTGCTTCCTGGGAAAACCGGGGGTGACGCAGTTGCGCATCTTTACCGGGAGCGGTTCGGATGCCGGTTCGGTCCTGGCCATCGTCGCGGGCGCGGGTGGCCTCGAGGCGCTGTTCGATGTCGGCACGTTCAACGACGTCGCAACGCACCTCGAATTGATCGAAACCTATCTGCGCTACTGAGAAATGTCTCAAGGTGGCGACATTTTTTGACTGCAAGGTCTCGGAGTAATTCTTAGTTCTATCTATGGCATTGAAAAGTAGCAATAAAATTTATGATTAGGTAGGGGCTGGGTAAGCCATTCGCTTGACACGTCAATAAATGTCGACATTATCAACACAAACGCCTTGGCGCTCTTCGCCGGGGAATAACTTCCGGAAGGAGACTGAGGTATGAACAGAGGCAGCTTTATCGCTGGTACGCTCGATTATTTGCGCCGGCCGCTGGTGGCGAACATCAAGCGGGGCAATCGGGTTCTCGTGCTGTCGGACTTCGACCACGACCCACGTGTTTGGCAGGCCGTCATGACCATCCTCGCCGACATCGGCGCCGACGCAACGCTGTCGCTGTTCGAGCGCCGGCCGGCCGACTACTACGATCCGCCGTCCGCGGTCGTGGAAGGGATGATGAAATCGGACTTCAACATCCTGCTCGCCTCGACCGGCATGCTGCACTCATCGGCGAGTTTCAACGCGATGGCCGCCGGCATCCCCTCGATCTGCATGGATGGCGGCATGACGCTGGAGATGTTCCAGTCCGGCGCCGTCACTGATGACATGAAGATGATCGCGCTACGCAAGCACTACGTCTCGAAGAACGTCTTCGGCCCGGATCCGAAGATGTGCCGTGTGACCTCCGCTTACGGAACCGACTTCACCTACAGCGTTGATGGCCGCATTACCTGCCCGCCGCTGCCGGGTCCCAACTTCGATCCTTACAAGATCATCAACTTCGCCAAGGACGAGAATCGTCCAGGCAACAATCTTCTATACTATCTGTTCCCGACGGGCGAGTTCAACGTCGCGCCGGTAGAAGGTAGCGCCAACGGCAAACTGGTCATCGACCTCACCATGCACCACATCGGACGCCTCTATTCGCCGATCGAGCTGATGGTGAAGGACGGACGCGTCGTCAGTATCGACGGCGGGCCCGAAGCGCGCATCTTGAAAGATTACCTCGACGTCTACGGCGACGATAACGCCTATATGTGCCCGGCCGAAGCCTCCGTCGGCGTCAACGCCAAGGCGGTCGTCAGAGGTATCCAGCGCGAAGACAAGAATATCATGGGCACGTTGCACTTCGGCCTCGGTACCAACGTGGATGTCGGCGGTTCGATCAAGTCGAAAATACATATGGACGGCGTCATTCTCCATCCGACGCTTGAGGTCGACGGCGTGGTCAAGATCGAGCGCGGCAAGTTCCTGGTGCCGATCGAGAAGGATATCGGCAAGTAACCTACCGATCTGAGGGAGGACGCCGATACGCGCCTTCCTCAGGCCGCTATTGCGCGAAAGCGAGACCCCATGATACTGGCGCATCGTGTCGAGGGCCCGGCCTCCGGCCTTCCCGTGCTTCTGATTCACCCGCTCGGCGCGGATCAGACCTTCTGGGACGAGTGCCGGAAGCATATGGGCGCGGGCGTCCGAACCATCAGTTGCGACCTGCGCGGCAGTGGCGCGTCCCCCGATCTCACCGAGCCTCTCACGCTCGACATCACGGTCGCGGATCTTGAGCGGCTGCGGCGTCATCTCGGCCTCGACAGAATGGTCGTGATCGGCTGCGCGGTTGGCGCCATGGCGGCGGTGGTCTATGCCGCGCGCCACGCCGAACACGCGCTGGCGGTGATCATGTCCAACCCAGGCATCCGGGTCACCCAAGCGGGCGCGGAAAACCTCCGCCAGCGGGCCGAACTCGTCCGGCGGTCCGGCATGACCGCACTGCTACCGGCCGCCATCGAGAACGCCTTTGTCGGCTATGCCACGGGTCCGGCGCGCAGTCTGTACGAAGCGCGCTTTGTCAGCCAGAAGGCCGAGAATTACGCCCTTGCCGTGCTGGGCGCGGCCACCTCTGATATTGCCGACGATACCCGGAAGATAGCCTGTCCCGTCCTCCTTGTAACGGGCAGCAACGATAGGCTCTTCGGACGGGAACACACCGATGAGATTGCGGCGAATATACCGCAGGCGGCAGTCATCGCGTTCAACGAGGGCGCTCATTTCATCCCCTACCAGCAGCCGCGTGAGTTTGGCGTCGCGGTATCGGCCTTTCTTACACAGATCGGACTGTTGCCCGACGCTTAATGCCCCGGCATTCTGTTCGAAAGACGCCATCGACCCGCCAATTTGATCAAGCGCGGGAATCCGCGTAGATCAATAGCGGTCACGGTCCGAGGGGGTTTCTTGTCCGACTACGCGATGATGACCACAGATGAGAGTTTGTCCCGGGCGCAGGCCACCATTCGTGGCGTCATCGCTTCCCGCGATGACCGTAACTCGCTCGTGACGCAAATCGCGATCGAGGTCGGCGCCGAGATCATTGAGGAGATGGTCCAGCCGGGGCACGATCTCAACTCGGTCGAGCTTGCCCGCCGCTACAAAACCAGCCGCACACCGATCCGCGAAGCGCTGATGCTTCTTGAGAAGGAGGGACTGGTCGATATTCCGCCGCGGCGGCGACCTCGCGTCATGGTCATGGAGATCGGAACGATCCGTGAGATCTACCGAACGAGGGCCGCGATTCTCGAACTCGTAGCCAACGATGTCACCCAGAACGCCTCCGATAGCGAGTTGGAAGAGCTGGCAAGTTTTATCGACAGGATGGCTCTGGCATTTAGCAACAACGACCATCGGGCATATATCTGGGCGAACATAGCTTTTCACGACCTGAATCTGACTGTTTCAAAAAACATGACGGCCAAGCGCATCGTCGAATCGCTTCTTCTGCGGACGTTTCGTCTGAGGCGCGCCTCGTTGTTGAGGAAAGGGCGCATGGCGGCGTCTCTCGACGACCATCAGCAATTGGTCAAAGCCTACAAAGACCGCGACGCGAATCTGGCTGCGGCGCTGGTTCGCTCGAACCACTTCAGCGCACTGAGAAATCTCGAGCTATCGGCGTCGGAGCGCTAATTTCCTCTTAGCGGGTAATTGACAGTAGAGATTTGGTTCTAACGCGACTGCGTCCACCACTACGCATTTTCCTAGTCCTGAAAGCCTTTGGCGCAGCGCCAAAGGCCTCTCCCCACGCTTATGGAAGATACGTTTTTTTGCGTATTGATAGGTCATGAAACGCAGACGATAAG
>DATAIA010000504.1:0-1899 GCA_036262895.1 Xanthobacteraceae bacterium | reverse complement strand
CGACGCCTCCAGTACCAAGCGTCGCTCGATGCTGTCACTAGCGGGCAGCCTGCTTGCCGAGATTAGTCTGCCCAAGTTGTTGATCGCCTGGTCGCTTCTCCTTGTGGGGCCTGGTTTTCTTCTTGGACTTGCGCCGATCATTTTTATCGAATGGTTCAAGGTGGTCACCGACAAGCTCACCTCTCTGGTGATCGGGCTTTGGTCTGTCGTGGTGCTTGCCGCGCTTGTCGGGCTCGGGTGGTTCGGATGGCGCACGCTGTTTCGCATGGCGGAGGAAAATTTCTGGGCTTTGAACTCGATTGTGGTCCAGCCCGGCTATGCTGCTTTTCGCGAAGCATTGCGCCAATTCAGCGAGCGGCTGTTCGCCCGCGAGGCGAGCGAGGCTCGAAGAGCGCGGCTGCGTGCCGCAACCGCGGCGGTCGCCGGCATTCTGATCTGCTTGCTCGCCATACTGGTACTTTATCTCATCTGGCCCCGCGCTCATTTGTTCGGCAGAATTTCGGAAATAGAGTCCTGGGGCGAAGTCGCCATCGCCGCGCTTGCCAACAGCGTCATCGTAATATCCGCCTATCTTGCGGTCGCAGCACTAATCTGGAGTTTTGCCGATGCAGCCATGGAGCCGCCGCGCAGTTTCGGCAGCTTCGATAAATCGCCATCCAAGGAAGCCCGCACCTGGCGCATCGCACATTTGTCCGACGTTCATGTGGTCGGCGAGCGCTATGGTTTTCGCATCGAGAGCGGCAGGTTGGGCCCCCGCGGCAACGAACGGCTAAAACTTTTGCTCGAGCAACTCGAGGCGCTCCACGCTAAGGACCCGTTCGACGCAATCTTGATAACCGGCGACATGACAGACGCGGGCATCTCTTCGGAGTGGGCTGAGTTTCTCTGCGCTCTCACCAGTCATCCCTCTCTTGCCTGCCGTGTCCTGATGCTACCCGGCAATCACGATCTTAACATCGTCGACCGCGCTAACCCTGCACGGTTTGACTTGCCAACCAGCTCCTCCCGGCCCTTACGCAAGCTGAGGGCGCTGTCGGCGATGAACGCGGTCCAAGGAGAGCGCGTGCGCGTGGTCGACCGCGAGAAGGACTGTCTTGACGGAACGCTCGAAAGCGCCTTGAAGCCGTACCGCGCAGATTTGGAACGGTTTGCCGATGTCGCTAGGCCGGTGTTCTCCAACAAGATCCCCGAGATCTGGGCTAGAGCGTTCCCAATGATCGACCCGCCCACAGAGCCCAACGGCCTCGGTGTGATTCTTTTGAACTCAAATGCCGACACGCATTTTTCCTTCACCAATGCATTAGGCATGGTCTCCGCCGAGCAAATGCGGGGAATCCATATCGCGCGAGCCGAATATCCAGACGCTTGCTGGATTATCGCGCTGCACCACCACGTGGTCGAATATCCATGGGCGGCCAAGGCGCTTTCCGAACGCATAGGTACGGCACTTATCAACGGAAATTGGTTCGTTCGTAGTCTGCAACCCCTCGCCGGCCGCGCGGTCTTGATGCACGGTCATCGTCATGTCGACTGGATCGGCCACTGTGCAGGTCTGTCAATCGTGTCGGCACCTTCGCCGGTTATGGAGGTCACCGACGAAAAGGACACCGCGTTCTATATTCACACTTTGGCTATCCATACCGATGGCAAACTCAGGCTCTTATCGCCTGAGCGCATCGTCGTTGTCGGCAGCCACTAAGATCGTGTTCAGCCCGGCAATACGGTCGCTGAGGATGTGCCCCGCGCGAGACCGCGGTATATCTAATACAGGCGCGGCGCGCATCTGGGCTACTCGATGCTAGACCACAGGGAGGTCGTCCCATTCGTACGATGCTCGCCATTTGCACTGCCGTTATCGTTGCGGCGGCTCTCTACCTTGCTAGATCCATTTTCGCGCCC
>DATAIA010000503.1:0-1850 GCA_036262895.1 Xanthobacteraceae bacterium | reverse complement strand
AACGGAATTGGGCAAGGCGGCGATGCGAAGCACTCGAGCGCGGAAGGTTCGCTCTTCGGACTAGACGTGGACGTGTGACGTTGGATGTTTCCGACAGTCCCGTAAGACCAAACGGCGGGCCTTCCCGGCTATGGAATGGTCTCCCTACTGCTTGAATTAGAGAGAGTGGAAAGACCGACTCGGCTAATTGCCCGCGACCACCGCCCACTGTTCCCGAACCAAACGGTAGCCCGCGGTTCCATGCGTACCGGCGGTAAACGACCACAGGATCATCCGTGCCACCGCCACACCAACCCATACAAGAACAAAAACCGGTCCAACGACCATAGGATCGTTAGCACCCAAGCCACTACCACACCAATCAAGGCCAGCAGAAAAACCGGTGCGCTGCCTGCTGAGAGCATGAGGCTAACGAACATAAGGACGTTGCACACAAAAATCGCCGTCTGGTCCCGCTGTAAGCGCATTCCGGCAATAAGGCTCGGCAAGAAAATCAACGCGGTAAAACCGGACACGACAAAGTTATCTTGTGATCCCGCACGGGTGATGATAGCAAATGTTCCGATTACAATGGTGACTACTGAAAGTATGGTGACTGCCGCAATGCGCTTTTGACGCACGCGTCGTGGCGGCGCTTCAGCTACCATGGCAATCGATTTCCTTTATGTTGAGAACGATCCAGCTGCAGCACCGTCGTTGGCCCTTATGGTGAGCCGACGAAAATTTTACTCCCATGTTTGACGTGAATGCAAACTCTACAGGGCCGCTGCCTCGTTGACTTGATCCAAGCTGTTTTTCAGGTCCCTGTTGCTCTGGGAGACAAAGCGATCGGCAGGGGCCAAAATGCCAAAATAGCGAGCAGCATGCTCAGTTTCGGGTGGTCGGTCGCACCTCCGATGTGGAGCGACATTCATCGATCGGTAATCCACTTTCTCACTGAGCGCCAAGCTTCTAAGGCGCTTCCAGCAGGCTTCCCATTAACGTACAAAGGGTAGACTGAAAGGTCCGGGTCCTCCAGGAGAGTAGCTTGAGATATCGGTTGACGGCTCACGCGATAACAATAATCAGCGCTGCATTAGTCTTCGGGATAGCACTGCTCGCCGGAGCCATCATTGTTGCCTGGACAGGTGTCTACGATGTTGCGGCCAGCACTGGTCATTGGCCAATCGTGCAAAACTTCCTTGAGTTCGGCATGCGCAATTCGATCGCAGTACGGGCTATGGCGAATAAACCGCCGCCACTTGATAATCCCGACCTCATCCGGCTAGGCGCGGCCCACTTCCACAGAGGCTGCGCCTTCTGTCACGGCGCGCCAGGTATTCCGCGCAACCCCTTCGCCCGGCACATGCTGCCATCGCCCCCCGATCTGTACACATCGATGCGGCCCTGGACGGAAGGTGAGCTGTTCTGGATCGTCAAGCACGGTCTCAAATACACCGGCATGCCGGGATGGATCGCGCCCGAGCGAGACGACGAAATATGGGCGGTGGTAGCATTTTTGAAGCGCCTATCCACACTCAATGCGGACAGCTATCGCGACTTGGCGCTTGGCAGCGTTCGCGTATCTGAGCGTAGCGGCAGCGAGTTGGCGACTGTGGAGTCCCACCCCGAGGCATTCAGCGCTTGCGCGCGCTGCCATGGTGCCGAGGGGCAGCTGCCGATGAGTGATCTCGTGCCAGTGCTGCACGGTCAGCCTGTGGATTACCTGCTTACCGCATTGCAAGCCTATGCCGATGGGACGCGGCAGAGCGGCATCATGCAGCCACTGGCGGCGGACCTGCAAGCCGAAGACATGCGTCGCCTGGCTGACTATTACGCCGAACTGGTTCCCCTGAAGACAGAACCGAGGG
>DATAIA010000502.1:0-4292 GCA_036262895.1 Xanthobacteraceae bacterium | reverse complement strand
AATGTAGGATATATCAATCAAACGTTCAAGTAAGCTGCTGCACAATCTTTCTGGAAGCGTCCGCATACTGCGGGGGATCGATCCCAAGCGTCGCCGGCTCCCTGAAAACTGAAAGCCCGATAATCGTGAGGCGCTGCCTGACGCTGTAGTTGCTTCTCGAGCAGCCCGAGCCCTTCGATGCCACCGACGACGAGCGCGACGACGACCGAAATCGATGTGATTGTGATGTTGCAGTAGAGCTTACGAACAGGTTTCCCGAACGCCCAGCCGTAAGCGCCGAACATCAATATGCTGTCCGCCGCCAGATACCGCGCCACGACGATGACCGTTGTGCAGACCACGCGGCGGTTCGCTTTGGACGCTATCGCAGGCAAGTCACCGCATTGAGCGCTGCCCGAGCCGCAGGCACGATGACGGGATTGCCCATCGGGAATAGCGGTCCGTTTGGTACGCGGGCACACGTGCGCAGATTCCCTGTGCATGCTTAGCTGTTATTGTTGATCTGTAACAGTGCAAGTTTGGATGTTATATGGCCGCCAATTACGGTCAAGAAGGCGTATCAATGTCCTTTCTTAAAGTTTCATCTTATTAATCTAGATTGGCGTATGACTTGGCTCACTACGGTGGCCGAAGGTTCAGCTTATTTCTCTAATCGAGCGAACCCGAGAGGCGAGCGGCTTGTTTCTGGCCAATCAGCGGCGTGGGGAAGTCAACCCGGCATGCAGCCCGACCCGACGCCTAATTCTGAAGATTTCGCCCGCGCTGGCAGTTGGGCCAGTTATAGAGGAATTGCTGGAGTGGAAAACGAATAGCTGCTTGCAAATTTGAAGAAATGTTTTTGAAGTCCTGTTAACTTACAACGCGTGTGGGGTGAGTGCATGTCGACGATAGCTAATCTCGCGCGCTCGATAGCGCTGAGAATTCCCGCTGTTCAGCGAGTCGTCTCGCAGAGAGATAACCTGCTCCACGAGATGGATGAATTAAGAAGCCAAGTTCGCAAAACGCCTACAACGTCCGTGCTTGATCGGTATGTTTCAACTCAGCCACGCCCGGGCTCCGCCCTGATGATTTTTGATGGCACTTGGACCTCTTACATCCCAGGGTATGGCCTTGGCCAAACACAGCTCTTTGATGACCACAGAATCAGGTGGCTCGAAGAAAAATGTGGAGGTTTTAAGGGAAAGCGAGTTCTGGAACTCGGCCCTTTGGAGGCAGGGCATACATCAATGATCGCGCGTGCTGGTGCCGAGAGTATCTTGTCAATCGAATCAAACACGACCGCCTTTTTGAAATGTCTGGTTGTGAAGAATTTGCTCGGATTTAACGCCAATATCCTGCTTGGAGATTTCCGGCTGTACCTCGAGAACTGTACCGAAACATTCGACTTCCTACTCGCAAGCGGCGTCCTTTACCACATGACGGACCCTGTCAAGTTGTTACAAGGCATGGCACGCGTTTCCCGCTCAATTGGAATATGGACACATTACTACGATTCAGATGTGATTTTAGGCAAGGAACATCTTTCCAAAAAATTTTCCAAAGAGCCCAAAAAGGAGCGCATCGGCACGCGCGAAATCACGTCCTACAGGCAAAGCTACCTGGAGGCACTCGATTGGAGCGGCTTCTGCGGCGGCTCGGAACCGATCAGCTACTGGCTAACACGAGATAGCCTGCTTGGGCTGCTGGAAGATATGGGGTTTCGAATCGAGACCGGACAGGAGGCAAAAGAACACATAAATGGCCCGTGCATAACGCTGTACGCGACCAAGAAATAACATCATCGGCCTGGCAAAGCGGTCAACACTGGATGCGGGTCGCTCTCGCTCAGCAGATTTGACAGATACCGGGTCGGAATGTTACTAGCCGCTTACGCTTGAACGTTAACCGGACAGTGACGTAGCCCCAACGTAGCTACGCTGAGTTCAACTTTCGTGATTTAAGACTATCTGACGCTATGCTTGCTTCTAGCGAAGCAAAGCAGAGTATTAGTCTTAAATGAATTTCACTTTGATCAGCACCTCTGGATCCGTAGATCGAGTGCTTGTTCGAGTCAAGGTGCTGATGACAGAGGATTTCCAGGCATCGATTCTTAGCCATCCAAAACTGCTCAAATAATCCCGGGCCGACCTTGATCGCATCTGTCGATGCTCGTCAAAGCGGCCGACACCGATGTTCGTTAGAATGGCGCGTGCGTTTTCAACGCTCAGACCAACGAGGATTTAATCGATGCGTTTATCTTTCTCCTTTCGCAGCACCTGTCTCTCCGTTCTCTTCGCGTTACTCCCCTCTCTCGCTTCGGCGCAAAGTTATCCCGCTCCGCATGAAGGTGACTGGGTCGCGCCAAGCTTCACATTCCATACGGGCGAGACGTTGAAGGCTGTTCGCCTTCACTACGTGACCATTGGCGACCCTGCGAACCCGGCAGTTCTCGTGCTTCACGGCACGAACCAGCCTGCCACGAGCATGTTGACGCCGAACTTCGCAGGCAAGCTGTTTGGACGCGGGCAACCGCTCGATGCGACGAAGTACTACATCATCCTGCCCGAAGGAATCGGCATTGGGCAGTCCACTAAGCCATCGGATGGTCTGCACGCGCATTTTCCTCAGTACGACTACGACGATATGGTGTCCGCTCAATATCGCACGGTCACGGAAGGACTCGGCATTCATCATCTACGCCTCGTCCTCGGCTTCTCCTTGGGAGGAATGCAGACTTGGCTCTGGGGCGAAAAGTACCCCAGCATGATGGATGCGCTCGTTCCGATGGCATCCCAGCCTATCGAGATGTCCGCGCGCAACTGGATGATGCGCCGCATGCTCGTCGAGTCGATCAGGCAAGATCCGGCGTGGAACCATGGTGACTACACGACGCAGCCCCCGTCATTGCGCCTCGCCAGCACGATGTTTGGAATCGCAACCAGCGGTGGCACGCTGGCTTACCAGGCGTTGGCTCCGACGCGTGCGAAAGCTGACAAGATGGTCGACGATATGCTGGCGGCGCCCAAAGGCGATGCTAACGATGTCATGTATCAATGGGCTGCAGCCGGCGATTACAACCCTGTGCCAGGATTGTCTCGGATTCAGGCGCCTTTACTGGCCATCAACGCCGCGGATGACGAGCGTAACCCGCCGGACACCGGTACGATGCAGACGGCGCTTGGCCAGTTGAAGCACGCCCGCTTGCTGTTGATTCCAGCCAGTGCCGAAACCCGCGGACACGCAACGCTACTAGTCAACGCAACGTTCTACGCTCAGCAGCTAGGTGCATTCATGCAGGAAACGGCCCATCACTGAGTGCGCCGTTCATGCTCACCCGCATTGGCATGTGATGAACCGGAAGGGAGCGCATGGGCGATCGCTCGTCTGCGTAAGGTCATGCGCTATTTTCCGCCGGTTCGAACCAAGTCACATTCCTGGTCTGCGGGTGCTCAGTCCGATCCTACTTCCGGTGGTCGCTGTGCCAGCCCGGTGCTGCGCGCGATAAAACCGCTCGAACGCAAGGTCTCGTTTCGCAGCCGGTATGCCGGGGCCGAGAGCCGCCCAAGTCAGCTAGCTCATTGTCACCGATTCACCTGCGGTTATCGGAGGTCCACTCTTGGCCGGCTACTCCCCGATGGCGGTCGGCCGATGGCACCCCACTTCTGCCGCTCAGCGTCGCGTGAGATGAACGGCAACTTCTTCGCGTGCTAAGCCGACGCTTGAACGTCCGTGTGGAGAGGGACCACCGGCGGTCGGTTACCGACGTCCGGCATTAAGCCCGCGCGGGTAAATCGTTTATTCTTGCGCAAGACGATGCTCTGGTCGCGAGACATCGATCCGAATCTGGTTGCGACCGGCGCGTTTTGCGGCATACAGGGCGCTGTCGGCCGCCGCTATCAATGCATCTGCGGTGGTGCCATGGAGCGGAAAGCTCGCAATGCCGAATGAGGCTGTCACGCGGATGACCGCCGAGCCGTGAACGATGGAGGCCGCGGCGATCTCAGCGCGCCACTGCTGCGCCCGCACCTGCGCCTGCACCGCCGTCATCTCCGGCAGAACCATCAGGAATTCCTCTCCGCCGTAGCGGCTAGCGATGTCGCCGCCGCGGGAATTGCGTTGCAGCAACTCTGCGACCGTCTTCAATACTTCGTCCCCAGCCTGATGGCCGTAGGTGTCGTTGACGGCCTTGAAGTGATCGAGGTCGAGCAGGACGACGCACAGCGGCGCGCCGTGGCGGCGCGCCAGCTCGATCAGCGCCGGCGCCGCCTCGAACAGGTGGCGCCGGTTGTGGAGGCCGGTCAGCGGGTCGCGGA
>DATAIA010000501.1:0-29967 GCA_036262895.1 Xanthobacteraceae bacterium | reverse complement strand
CGAACTGCCGCCGAACGGCCAGGGGATGGCTGCACTTGTTCTGCTGAACATTATCGAGCGCTTCGATTTCAAGAAGCTCGAAGCAAATAGTGCCGAGCGGCTGCATATTTTGCTTGAAGCGGCGCGAATGGCTTATGCCGTGCGTGACACCCATATCGCCGATCCCGCATTCATGCGGATGTCGGTTCCGGCATTGCTGGACAAGGGATTTGCCCGCGATCTTGCCGACAAGATCGACCGTTCGCGTCGCGTGTCGCTTCCCAAGGCGCCGACGCCCGGCAGCAATACCGTCTATGCAACGGTTGTCGATCGCGACCGAACGGCGGTTTCCATCATCAATTCGCTCTATCATCCCTTTGGATCGGCAATCGCGACCGAGAAGACCGGCATCATGCTGCAGAACCGCGGCGCGTGTTTTGTCCTCGACCCCGAGCATCCCAACACGGTTGGACCGAACAAACGTCCGATGCACACCATTATCCCAGCGCTTGCGATGCGTGGCGGGCGTTGCGAAATGTCGTTTGGCGTGATGGGCGGTGGATATCAGGCCATGGGCCACGCCCATGTCGTTTCCAACGTGGTCGACTATGGCATGGACGTTCAAGCTGCGATCGATGCGCCGCGAGTCTTTTTCGAAGGCGAGCAGACGCAGATTGAACGCGGCGTTCCAGCCGCCGAGATCGAGGGGCTCAAGTCACGCGGCCACGATGTCGTTATGCGTCCGATGCCGCTTGGCGGCGGGCAGGCGATCCAGATCGATTGGGAACGTGGCGTGCTGATCGGCGGCTCGGATGCGCGCAAGGACGGCGCGGCTGCCGGTTACTGAGGAAGCGATCAGGCTGAACGTTCAACCCGGTTAGGCGCGCGGTGGGCTGTATTGGCCGCCGCCGCATAGCTGGCGATGGCGATCTCCGGTTCCGCGCGCCGGCGCAAACGCGTCTGCGGCTCCTGCCGTTCGGTCGCAATCAGGTGGGCGATGAAAGCCGCGACAGGGCGCCCCATGACTCTGGGCTGGTGATGACGTGACTGCACGGACTCAAGCGGAATAAGCGTCCGGCTGACGGCAGCGGTGTGATCTGCAGATTGCGCGGGGTGTTGCAGCGGCGCGACGCGGTGGCGCGAGGCGTCAAATGAGACAGCCGCAGTGCCGCTAATTCCCTCCACGATACGCATTTCTTCCCGCCTGTTTCAAACCAGGACACGTTGCGATGCCCATTTGGGTTGATCGCAAGCTTCGTGCCGCGCCTGATTGCAGGGTCTCAAGTTAGGTGGAGGATTCTGTCGCTGCGAGCTTGAGCGCGCGGTTCTCCACAAGGAGAATCTCGGGAGAGGAAGTATCAGAGCGTGGCTGGGGATTTGCCGCTCATCGGGCGGCCGAGACGACTCGGGGTCATCTCGCGTTTATAGGACTCATTGGGGAGCTTCTTCGCGGTCGGGCGAAGATCAGCTTCCTCTCTTCTCAGCCTCGGTGAGGCGGTCGAGCCGTTTTTGCATTTCCGCGAGCTGCCGTTTGAGATCGTCAATTTCGCCTGGCGCGCGCGGCGCTTTATCCTGATCGTTCTGTTGATCTTCACGTCGCGCAAAGGGAGCAAACATGGAAAACGTCCGCTCAAACATTTCCATGTTTCGCCGCACCTGTTCTTCCAGGGGGGCAAACGGACCGGCACCGAATGCATGGGTCATCTGATCGCGGAATTTTTCCTGCTCGCGGGTAAGCGAGTCGATCGATGCTTCGAGATAGCGCGGCACCAGCATTTGCATGCTATCGCCGTAGAAGCGGATCAATTGGCGTAAAAAAGCGATTGGCAGCAGATTCTGCCCTTCTTTGTTTTCTTGTTCGAAAATGATCTGGGCAAGCACCGATCGGGTAATATCCTCGCCGGTCTTGGCATCGTAGACGACAAAGTCTTCGCCCTTTTTCACGAGATCGGCGAGATCTTCCAACGTGACGTAGGTGCTCGTCCCCGTGTTGTAGAGCCGACGGTTGGCGTATTTTTTGATCGTGATCGGTTCGTCAGGCTTTGCCATGTCCATGCCGTCGGTTTTGGGTTGTTGATCTCAAACCGGGTAGCGCAGGCGCGTATTATAGCGTTTTCGAGCGAAACATGCCCTTGGATTTGATCCGGGGGTTGTACCGGTTCGCGTGAAGAAAACGCATTCAAACAAGAACATAGCGCGTTCGTCGTTCAATTCAATTCGAACGCGCTTTATCCTTTTGTTTGAGTATGATCTCCGGGCAAACGCTTTGCGTTTGTTCCGAGGAAAACCGGTCCCACACCCGCCTGCGCGGGTGCAGGCTTTTTCCGGATCATGCTCTGGCATCAGGATAAGCACTTTCCCTTCTCCGGGGCCACCGTTTTATGCGTGCTGCGTCCTTGCGAGCAGGGTTAACCCGTCCCAAATGGAGGATCGAAGCATTCTCATGCTGCCGTGTCCCGATGGGCAAAAAGGCCTTATTGACACGATCCGGTTGGCTATCAAGGATGGCGTTATGAAGCGGGAGCGAGAACGCCAGTAGGTGAGACACTCCTTGGCGGCGCGGCGTTTCCTGCGCACAGCCCTGTCTGCATCAGAATTAACCGATAAAGGAGTTCCATATGAGGGATGACATCGTAATCGTCGGGGCTGCGCGAACGCCGGTTGGGTCGTTCAACGGCGCGCTTGCGGCACTGCCGGCACATGAGCTCGGCAAAACGGCAATCAAGGCGGCGCTTGATCGCTCTGGCGTCGAGCCAGGCCGGATTTCCGAGGTCATCATGGGTCAGATCCTGACCGCGGGGCAGGGACAAAACCCTGCCCGGCAAGCCTCGATTGCCGCCGGGATTCCCGTCGAAAGCCCAGCCTGGGGCGTCAACCAGCTTTGCGGGTCTGGCCTGCGGGCGGTGGCGCTTGGCTATCAGGGGATCGTCAACGGCGACTCCGATATCGTGGTGGTCGGCGGCCAGGAATCGATGAGCCAGGCACCGCATGTTGCGCACCTGCGCAACGGCACCAAGATGGGCGGCCTCGAACTCGTCGACTCGATGATCAAAGACGGACTATGGGACGCTTTTAACGGCTACCACATGGGTAACACCGCTGAGAACGTTGCGAAGCAATGGCAGATCACCCGGCTGCAGCAGGACGAGTTTGCGGTCGCTTCTCAGAATAAAGCCGAAGCCGCACAGAAGACCGGCAGGTTCAAGGACGAGATCACGCCGATAACCATCAAGACGCGCAAGGGCGACATCGTTGTTGATGCGGATGAGTTTCCTCGGCATGGCACCACGCTTGAGTCCGTTGCCAAACTCAAGCCGGCTTTCGAAAAGGAAGGCACAGTTACGCCTGCAAATGCTTCGGGCATCAATGACGGGGCGGCAGCTCTCGTCCTGATGCGGGCGAGCCAGGCCGCCAAGGAAGGACGCAAGGTCCTCGCCCGGATCGTCTCCTGGGCGCAGGCCGGCGTCGACCCCTCGATCATGGGCACCGGGCCCATTCCGGCGAGCCGCGCGGCCCTGAAGAAGGCCGGTTGGAAGGTCGAAGATCTTGATCTGATTGAGGCAAACGAGGCTTTCGCCGCGCAGGCCTGTGCCGTCAATAAGGATCTCGGATGGGATCCGGCCAAGGTCAACGTCAACGGTGGCGCAATCGCCATCGGTCATCCGATCGGGGCCTCGGGCGCACGCGTCCTCGTCACGCTGCTGCACGAGATGGAGAAGCGCGATGCTAAAAAGGGTCTGTCCACGCTCTGCATCGGCGGCGGCATGGGCATCGCCATGTGTCTCGAACGCAATTGATGAAGTGATCAGGTAGGCGAGACGTGTCATAAGCGCGTCTCGCCGATCGACTATCCACCCCCAATTATCGACCAGTAGGATCGCCTTCAGCAGGTGATGGATCCACTCGCCCCTGAATGCGTTGAGCAAACAAACCGAGAGGGGCGCATTCGATGGCACGGGTGGCAATGGTGACGGGCGGGACGCGCGGCATTGGCGCGGCGATTGCCAAGGCGTTGAAGGGGGCGGGCCATAAGGTTGCCGTCAACTACGGCGGCAATGACGAGGCTGCACAGAAATTCAAGCTTGAGACCGGCATTCCTGCCTTCAAGTGGGATGTTGGTTCCTATGAGGCATGCGTTGCCGGGTTGAAGCAGGTTGAAGCCGAGGTCGGGCCAATCGACATTCTCGTCAATAATGCCGGCATCACGCGGGATGGCATGTTCCACAAAATGACGCCTGAACAGTGGATCGCGGTCGTCAACACCAATCTCAATTCGCTGTTCAATATGTGCCGCCCAGTGATCGAGGGAATGCGTGATCGTGGTTTCGGCCGGATCATCAATGTTTCGTCGATCAACGGTCAAAAGGGGCAAATGGGGCAGGCCAATTATTCGGCTGCAAAAGCGGGCGAACTTGGTTTTACAAAAGCGCTCGCGCAGGAAAACGCGCGCAAGGGCGTGACCGTCAATGCAATCTGCCCCGGCTATATCGGAACCGAGATGGTTCGTGCGATGCCGCAGGATGTTATCGAAAAGAACATCGTTCCGCAGATCCCTGTTGGGCGGCTTGGCGAACCGGAAGAAGTCGCGCGCTGCGTTATATTCCTTGCTTCGGAACAAGCAGCGTTCATTACGGGCTCGACGCTCTCCGTGAATGGCGGCCAGTTTATGGTCTGAACTGAGTTTTCCCTACATGTCCCAGGTATCTCCGGGTCGTCGTACGACGGCGACCTTGATTGGTTTTGCCGCGGTGCTGATGTGGTCGCTACTTGCGTTCATGACTGCAGCATCAGGGCGCGTGCCGCCGTTTCAACTTGCCGCGATGACATTCGCAATTGGCGGCTCTATTGGCGCAGCCACATGGGTCATGCGACGCGGCGCGATCAAAGCGCTCAAACAACCGGCGGAAGTGTGGTCACTCGGTATCGGCGGTTTGTTTGGTTATCACGCACTCTATTTTATGGCGCTTCGTTTGGCCCCACCTGCGGAAGCTGCCCTGATCAATTATCTCTGGCCGTTGCTGATCGTGTTGTTCTCGGCATTGCTGCCGAATGAACGCTTGCGTTTTCATCACGTTATCGGAGCATTGATTGGACTTGCCGGTACGATCGTTCTGATCACGGGCGGCGGCGGTGTGGTGTTTGCATCCGATTATGCGCCGGGATTTTCTGCCGCCTTTGTCGCGGCCTTTGTCTGGGCAAGTTATTCCGTGTTGTCGCGCCGGTTTTCAAATGTGCCGACCGATGCCGTGGTCGGCTTTTGTCTTGGAACAGCGGTGCTTGCTTGCACGTGTCATTTACTGTTTGAAGAAACCATCTGGCCGCAAGGTTTAATGCAGTGGGTGGCGGTGATCGGTCTTGGCGTTGGACCGGTCGGCGCCGCCTTTTATGCCTGGGATTACGGCGTCAAACACGGTGATATCCGCGTGCTTGGTGCGTCCTCCTACGCTGCGCCAGTTCTGTCGACGATCGTTCTCGTTGCCGCCGGCTATGCGCAAGCAACCACGTCGCTGATTGTCGCTGCAGCGCTCATCGCCGGTGGCGGGCTGCTTGCGGCAAGGGATATGATCAAGCTGCGGGCCGCAAAAATCTAATCGGCGACATATCCCGCTTTAGAACCTGTCTTTCATGCTCCGGAGTCTGGCGAAGATTTCTACAGGACCGGCGCCGTCATGACCGATGGCGGATGCCATACTCGGCAGGTCGGCGCGAAAGAATGGGTTTGCCAATTTCTCCGCAGCAATCGTACTCGGGATCGTTGGTTTCTTTGCGTTGTAAAGACGCACCACTTCCTCGGCGCGATCACGCAAGGCTTGATTGTGTGGCTCGACCGACAAAGCAAAATGGATGTTGGCTGCGGTGTATTCGTGACCGCAATAGACCTGCGTATCCATCGGCAGGTTTCGGAGCTTCAGCAGCGATTGCCACATCATTTCCGGCGTGCCTTCGAGGAGGCGGCCACAGCCTATCGAAAACAAGGTGTCGCCGACGAAGACGGCCTTTTCGGATTTAAACCAATAGGAGACGTGGCCCGCCGTATGGCCGGGGGTTTCCAATACTCGTCCCACGAGATTGCCGATCGAGACGACATCGCCCTCGCGCACCGTAATATCGACGCCAGGGATCTGGGCTGCCTCCTTGCGCGGAGCAATCACCCTGCACGCGTGTCGTTTCTTCAACTCGACAATCCCGGCGGTGTGATCAGAGTGATGGTGGGTGACCAGGATATCGGTGAGGCGCCAGCGGGTTTCGCCCAGCGCTGCTTCGACCGCCGCCGCCTCGGGGGCGTCAATCGCAGCCGTTGCCCCAGTGGAGGAATCATGGAGCAGCACCACGTAATTATCCTTGAGGCAAGGAAACAGGTGAAATTTAGCTGTCATTCACCGCTCGCGCGTAAGAGTTAGGGTATGCAACAAACCGGTGCGATACCTTGTACGCATCTTTACCGGTAATTCAAACTGACCGGTAATTAAAATCGGTCGTCGTTGCGGGCCAAATGGGCGGGTTTGTATATCTTCGGACAGGCCAACATTGGGTCCTGTCGATAAAATTGCGAGGTGATCGCCAGTTCCATGTCCTTGGATGTCGTCGATCTTCGTAACTTTTATGCTCAAGCGCTTGGCACGGTTGCGCGCCGCTTTATCGGGCGCGGCATTCGGGCGCGATGGGGCGATACGCGTTCCATGCGCATCCTTGGGTTTGGTTATGCCACGCCGTATCTCGGGTTGTTCCGCGGCGAGGCGGAGCGGTGTCTCGCGTTTATGCCGGCGGTCCAAGGGGTGGTGAAGTGGCCTTCCGCGCGTCCGACATTGACGGCGCTTGCCGATGAAGACGAATGGCCGCTGCCCGACGCCACGCTTGATCGGGTGTTGTTGATCCACTCATTGGAAATGTCCCAGGACCCGGCCGCGCTGTTGCGCGAAGTGTGGCGGGTTTTAGCGGCTGGAGGCCGGCTGCTTGCCGTTGTGCCGAACCGGAGGGGCGTTTGGGCACGTATGGATACGACGCCGTTCGGTCATGGCCGGCCCTATTCACGCTCGCAGATTACCCAGTTGCTGCGCGAGACCTGGTTCACGCCCACCGGATGGGGCGAGGCGCTTTACGTGCCGCCCATTTCCCGACATTGGTTCTTGCGATCCGCGGTCGCATGGGAGCGGACCGGGGCAACGATCTCCGCGCCGTTTGCCGGTGTGCACATCGTGGAAGCAAGCAAGCAGCTTTATCGAGCTGCTCCCGCGCGTCGCGAACGCCGCCAACTCGTGCCCGTTCCAGCACTTGAGCCGGTGCTCGCACCGTCTCCCGGCGGCGCCATTGGCGGGTAATGACCCGTCGTTAATTCATCCTCCTGATATCGGCGGCCTTGATCACATCCGCCCATAATTTCTTTTCGGCATCCATGCGTGCGCGAAGCTCTTGCGGCGTTGAAGGGGTTGGCTCGATGAGTTGCGCCCGCAGTTTCTCACGAACCGCGGGGTTGCGCAGTGCGGTGCCGACCTCTGTGTTGATTTTGGCGATGACTGCGCTCGGTGTCCCCGCAGGTGCAATCAATGCATTCCATGCGTCGGATTCCACATCGATGCCGCTTTCCTTCAACGTCGGAATTCCGGGCAAGAACTGCGAGCGACTGGCCGTGGTCACGCCGAGTATTTTCACCGATCCGGATACAAGTTGCGGCGTTACTGCGATAGCCGGTAAACATGCGGCTTGCACATCACCACGAATGACGGCGCTGACAGTTTGTGGAGAGCTGCCGTATGGTACGTGAACCATTTTGCCGCCGGCTGCCTTGAGCCCAATCGCCTCCATACACAGATGCGACAATGAGCCCGCTCCGATCGATCCGTAACTGATGCGGCTCGCGTCTTTTTTCAGAAGCGCAACGAAATCGGCTGTGGTGTTGATGCCGAGGCTCGACGGCACGACGAGCACGCTCGGCAATGCGGTCAAGAGCGTAACCGGTGCGATGTCCTTGGCTGGATCGTAAGGCAAGCGCGAGAACAGCAGTGTGTTAATGGCAAGCGGACCGCCGAGGCTGATGCCGACAGTTGCGCCATCAGGCGTGGCTTTTGCGACGTAATCAGTGCCCGTATTCCCCGACGCGCCCGGCCTGTTTTCGACAATGAAGCTGGAATTGGGGTGGCGGGCCTGCAGATCTTCGGCAATCAGGCGGCCAACCATATCGGGCGTTGAGCCGGCAGCAAACGGTACCACGATTTTGATGTTTCGCGGCGGCCATTCCTGCGCGGCGACCGGTGCCGAAGCAGCGATGAGACATGCAACTATGGCGTTGAATAGGAGTTTGATCATGGCGGTTCGATGGTAGAGCATGATCTGGAAAAAGCCTGCACCCGCGCAGGCAGGTGTGGGAACCGGCTTTCCCTCGGGACAAACGCAAAGCGTTTGCCCGGAGATCATGCTCAAACAGAAGTCGAGCACGATAGTATTTCAATCCTTCATCGCGCTCTAGCAAAAGGCCGGCATCGTGAGATGCCGGCCTCTATTTAACTCAAGATCAGAAAACCGCGCTGTTTGATTTGTTTCAAACAGATCACTCGTGCGGACCGCCATTCGAAGCGGGAGCAGAATCGTCGCCATCACCCTGCGGTGATCCCGACATTTCGCCCCGCGGACCGGTATGGCGCCTGCGGCGGCGGCGATGCAGCGGAAAGCGATCAGGTTGCCCGCCGTCAAAACCATTTTGGTTTTGATGCGTTGCAGGCTGCGGCTGGCTGCCTCCACCTGTGATGAAGGCCGGCAATTCGCCAGCAGTCGTCTCCTGACGATTGTCCTGGCTGTGCTCTCGATTGTCTTGGCTGCGCTCTCGATTGTCTTGGCTGCGCTCTTGCCGATGGTCCTGACGATAGTCAGGGCGGCCCCCATGACGGCCTTCATGACGGTTCTGCTGGTGGTGAGACCGTCCTCCTGCATAGGGCTGTTCCCGCGGCGGATAGGGCTGCTCGCGGTGCTGCGCTTGATGCTGATAGGGTTGGTGCGGTTCGGTGCCGCCCATCATCGGCTGAACGCCGCCCTCGTCATCCATGTCAGCGAATTGGTCCCCGCGCGACTCCAATCCGTCGGGCCGGAATTGTGGCTGACCTTGCCGCATCTGTTCCTGTGCAGCCGCGATCAGGCGGAAGTAATGTTCGGCATGCTGGTAATAATTTTCGGCCGCCACCGGATCGCCCGAGGCCTGTGCATCGCGTGCCAGCTGCACGTATTTTTCTGCAACGTGCGATGCTGTTCCGCGGATTTTGAGATCTGGACCGTTCGACTCGTAGATCCGTGTCAGCGGATTTTGGCTCTGGCGGTTCCGCCCACCCCGCATACGTTTATTCTGACCGTTTCTCATGATTGTTTGATCACCAACTTCAATTTGAGCGGCGGCTTATGACCTCCGCCTCTTCTCCCTCGACTCTCACGGAGACAACAGAGCGTAGCGATTCCGCTCCGCGATTCCACGTTTAGTTGCGCGGAATTCGCGGTCATCCTACGCGCTGATGGCTCAGTGTTTCGTCACGATGGTCGTTGCAATCTTTCCTGTGCGATCCTGTCGCACCGTTGCCCACCCTTCGCCATTCGCATCCGCAAATAGCGCGCGTTCAACCCCATGAAGCATCTCATGTCCGAGCCTTACGAATGCACAATCGGCTAAACCGAGCCATCCGAATTCAGACTGTTATTATCCGCTTCGTCGCGCCTTGCCTCTCGGAGCCAAAAGCTCCGGGCCATCCCTGATGGCGCGTTGCCCTCCCTCGGGCTTATTCTGGGGCCGCACGCTACTGGGTCTTGGGGGATAATCCAAGCACTTTCTGTGGCCCCTCCCGGTTGCCCTCAGGAGGCTTGGCGGCGGTAAAAGCGCGTGGAATTCCAGTAAGATCGGGCCGGGCCGGGGCAGGCACGGCAAGGCCGGCCCGGTGGAAAATAGCGCTGACCGGGTCGGCTTGGCCGATCCCAAGCTCAAGGACGATGTGGCCGTCCTGGCCAAGCAGGCGGGCCGCATCCGCGGCAATGGCCCGATAGCAGGCAAGCCCGTCATGGCCCCCGTCAAGGGCGCCGATCGGGTCGTGATCGCGCACTTCGGGCTCAAGCAATTGGATCTCTCCGGTTGCGATATAGGGCGGGTTGGAAACCACCAGTTCGAACCCGCCTGCAAGCGCAGAACCAAAATCGCAGGCAATGAAGTGTGCGCGCTCGGCCATTCCAAGATGCCTTGCATTTTCGCGGGCCGTCGTAAGAGCCCCGATGCTGGTATCGGTTCCGATCCCGAAGGCTCCCGGCAACTCGCTGAGCAGGGCGAGTAGGATCGCGCCCGAGCCGGTACCGACATCAAGAACCCGCATGGGTCGTGCGCGGCCGCCCTTTGCATCGATGAGGGCCAGCGCCGTCTCCACGATCGTCTCGGTTTCCGGGCGCGGCACCAAGACGGCGGAGGTGACCGTGAATGGCAGACCCCAGAATTCGCGTGAACCGATAATGCGTGCGACCGGCTCTCGCGCGAGCCGCCGTTTTGCAAATTCTGCAATCCGTTCGCATTCGGCGGGCGTGAGCTGGCGCTCGGCAAAAGAGATAAGCGCGCTGTGATCAAGCGCAAGGGCGTGGCCGATCAGAACCCGCGCATCGAGATCCGGCGTCTCGAAGCCCTGCAACCGAAACGCATTGCTGAGTTTGCGTCGCGCGATTGCAATCGAACTCGTCGGTTCGAGTAATATCATTAGTCTTACGTTTCTTCGGCCAGCAGGCTTGCCTGGTGCTCGGTCATCAACGCGTCGACGATTTCACCAAGTCCCTCGCCCTCTATGACTTGCGGAAGCTTGTGAAGGGTAAGATTGATGCGGTGATCGGTGACGCGCCCTTGCGGGAAGTTATAGGTGCGGATGCGCTCGGATCGATCGCCGCTGCCGACCTGGCCGCGCCGTTCGGCGGCACGCTGAGCATCGAGGCGTTGCCGTTCCAGATCGTAAAGTTTGGTCCGCAGCAGTGCGAGCGCCTTAGCCCGGTTGCGATGCTGGGATCGTTCCTCCTGCACCACGACAGCGATGCCGGAGGGCAAATGCGTCATGCGCACCGCGGATTCGGTTTTGTTGACGTGCTGGCCGCCGGCACCGCCTGCGCGCATGGTGTCGATCCTGAGATCGGATTCATTGAGCGCCACGTCGACATCTTCCGCTTCGGGCAAAACAGCAACCGTTGCGGCCGACGTGTGAATGCGGCCGGAGCCTTCGGTTGCGGGAACCCGCTGTACGCGATGCACGCCGGATTCAAACTTGAGTTTGGCAAAAACGCCGCGACCGCGAATTTCCGCAATGATTTCCTTGTAACCGCCGACAGTACCTTCGCTGGTTGATACGACCTCAACCGTCCAGCCTTGCCGCGCGGCATAGCGTTCGTACATGCGAAAGAGATCGCCGGCGAAGATGGAAGCTTCATCACCGCCGGTTCCTGCGCGGATTTCCAGGATGACATTGCGCTCATCCATAGCGTCCTTTGGAAGAAGCGCTACGCGAATCTGCTGCTCGAGCTGGTGCCGGTGTGTTTGAAGCTCGGCCTTTTCTTCCGTTGCGAGCGAGCGCATCTCTGTGTCGGTCGCCGAATCCGCAAGCAACGTCTCAAGGCCGTCGATTTCGGTCTCTGTCGCGCGATAGGTTTTGATCAGATCCACAACCGGACTGAGCTCGGCGAATTCGCGCGAGAGTTTCACATAAGTGTCGCGATCCGGCTGGCCAGACAGTTCGGCTTGCACGGCCGCATGGCGAATGAGGAGGGCGTCGAGTTTGGTTTGGGGCAACATTCTACGAGATCACTAAATCAAAGTTGCAGGCCTTGCGCGGCGGCAAAAGCTTCAAGCTTGTCGCGGATGGCAACGTTGCCGGTGGGCTGCTCGATCAACGGCTGCAGCAGAGCTGCGGCTTTGCCGGCATCAAGATCGAGCAGCGTTGCCTTGACCGGGCCGACGGCGGAGGGCGTTAGCGACAATTGTCGATAGCCGAGCGCGACCAAGGCGAGCGCGCCGATCGGTTTCGAGGCAAGCTCGCCGCACAGTGTCACCGGCTTTCCATGAGCCTTGCCTTTATCGCTGATGGTCTTCAGCGCGCGGAGCATCGGCGCCGAGAGTGTGTCGAAACGGGCAGAGACGCGCGGATTGGCGCGATCGACCGCATAGAGAAACTGGAACAAATCGTTTGAGCCGATCGAAAGGAAATCGACCCGGGCCAGCAATTCATCAAGTTGATAGAGAAGGGAGGGGACCTCGACCATGGCTCCGACGTGGACGCGCTCCGGCAGGAGATGGCCATGCCGTCGCAGATGCGTCAGCTCGCGTTCGACAAGCGCTTTTGCATCGTCGAACTCGCTGACCATTGCAATCATCGGAAACATTACGCGCAATTCGCGTCCGGCCGCGGCTTTGAGCAAAGCGCGCATCTGGCTGCGCAGCAATCCGGGGCGATCGAGCCCGAGCCTGATCGCTCGCCATCCGAGTGCAGGATTCTCTTCTTCGATGCTGCGCATATAGGGCAGCACTTTGTCTCCGCCGATGTCGAGGGTGCGGAATGTAACGGGGCGATCGTCGGCGCTGTCGAGGACGGCGCGATAAAGCGACAACTGCTCGCTGGTGCGCGGAAAGGATGGCGCCACCATGAACTGCAGTTCGGTGCGGAACAGTCCGATGCCGGCCGCACCGGATTCCGCGATATGCGGCAGATCGACCAGCAGCCCGGCATTGAGCATCAATTGAACGGGGGTGCCGTCAACCGTGACGCTCGGCCGATGCCGCAGCGCTTGATATTGCGCCTGCCGGCTCGCGCGGAACCGCACCTTTTCGGCGTAAGCCGCCTCGATGTCGGGGCGCGGGCGGATATGCACTTCGCCCGACAACCCGTCGATGATGATGGCATCGCCGGGATCGACGAGCCCGGTTGCGTTGTCGATCTGACCGACCGTTGGGATGCCAAGCGCGCGCGCAATAATCGAAACGTGAGAATTAGGGCCGCCTTCTTCCAGCACCAGACCGCGCAGTCGCGAGCGATCGTAATCAAGCAATGCCGCCGGTCCCATCGATCGCGCGACAATCACGGCATTGTCCGGCAACTGCTCGCGGCTCGGGGCATGATTGCGACCGGTCAATTGCCGCATCAGCCTGTTGGCGAGATCGTCGAGATCGTGCAGCCGCTCGCGCAGATAAGGGTCCGTTTGCCGCATCATGCGCGCACGTGCGTCCGACTGTACGCGCTCGACCGCCGCCTCCGCGGTAAGGCCTGTCATGACCGCTTCGCGTAACCGGTGCAGCCAGCCGCGGTCATGGGCGAACATTCGGTAGGTTTCCAGCACCTCCCGATGCTCGCCGCCATCGGCGACGTCGCCACGCTCCAGAAGAATGTCGAGATCGGCACGCAGCGTCTCGACCGCAGCATCGAGACGTTTGCTTTCCTTTTGCACGTCGTCGGCAATGAAATTCGTCACAACGACGCGCGGTTCGTGCAACACGACATGTCCGAGGCCGATGCCGTCGGCAAGCGCGACGCCCATGGCGCGCAGCGAGCGATGGGCCGCAGGTTCTGCACCGGGTTTGGCAAGCGCGGAGAGCTCGCCGGAGGCGATCATCTCCGCAAGCACCATCGCCGTTGTCTGCAGCGCTTCTTCTTCCTCTTCGGAATAGGTGCGCCGCGCCCGGTTCTGGACGACAAGCACGCCGAGCGTGTTGCCGGCGCGCAGGATCGGAACGCCCAGGAACGAGTGATAAATTTCTTCGCCCGTTTCCGGCCGAAACGAGAACTGCGGATGCGAGTGGGCTTCGGAGAGATTGATCGATTTGGCCTCGCGCGCAACGAGGCCGACAAGACCTTCGTCGCCGCGCATTACGGTCATGTGGACGGCTTGCCGGTTCAGACCTTCGGTGGCGTAAAGCTCGAGCGTACCGTCCACGCGCAACACGTAGGCGGAACACACCTCCGCCACCATGTTGGCGGCGATCAACACCACGATCTTGTCGAGACGGTCCTGCGCGCTGACCGGCTCCGCCATCACTTCGCGGAGACGCCGCAGTAGCACGCGCGGACCACCCAGCGTACCACGCATCGCGTGAGGTCCTCTCAACGGGATAGCCTCAGTCACCCAATGCTATCCGGCAAACAATTGAACTGTTGCAGATTTTCGACGCCCGCGCCAACTGCCAAGCGCTAGAAACCATAAAGTCGCTAACCCGTTGGCTTGCCGGCCGCAGGCAAGCCGGCGATCTACTTGTCGAGCCCGTAAAGCGAGTGCAGCGTGCGGACCGCAAGCTCCGTATAGGCCGCATCGATCAATAGTGAGAATTTGATCTCGGATGTGGTGATGGCGCGAATATTGATGCCGCGCTCGGCGAGTGCATGGAATGCCTGGGCTGCGACGCCAGCGTGGCTGCGCATGCCAATGCCGATCACGGATACCTTGGCGACGTCGGTGGCTCCATCGAGCCGCTGGTACCCTATTCCTGCCTTGGATTTGGTCAGGACGGCTGCGGCGCGCTCGTAATCGGCCGCCGGTACCGTGAAGGTCAGGTCGGTTGTTGCCCCATCCGACGACACATTCTGCACAATCATGTCGACGTTAATACTGGCTTCGGCAAGCGGACCGAAAATGGCGGCGGCAATGCCGGGTTTGTCCTGAACCTGCCGGATCGAAATCTGTGCCTCGTCCTTGGAGAAGGCAATACCGGTGACGACCTGTTGTTCCACAATCTCCTCCTCGTTGCAGATGAGGGTGCCCGGGGGCGTTCCGTGCGGATCGATTTCCTCGGGCTTTTCAAAACTCGACCGCACGAAAATCCGTACATTGTGCACCATGCCGAGTTCGACAGAGCGCACCTGCAGGACCTTGGCGCCAAGCGAGGCGAGTTCCAGCATTTCTTCAAAAGCAATCTTCTCAAGCCGCGTTGCGCGCGGCACCACGCGTGGGTCGGTGGTATAAACGCCATCGACGTCCGTATAGATATCGCAACGATCGGCCTTGATGGCCGCCGCGATGGCGACCGCCGAAGTGTCCGAGCCGCCGCGTCCGAGTGTGCTGATCCGCCCGGTTTGCGGATTGATCCCCTGGAAACCGGCAATGACCGCAACTTCTTGATTTTTCGCGAACCCCTCGATCAGGGCGCTGCCGTCGATATCGAGAATGCGGGCGCTGCCGTGAGCGTCGCTTGTTGAAATCGGAAGCTGCCAGCCCTGCCAGGAGCGTGCGCTTATTCCCATGTCCTGCAAGGCGATTGCGAGGAGCCCCGAGGTCACCTGTTCGCCCGAGGCGACGACCACATCGTATTCGCGGGGGTCGTGCAGGCGCGAGGCGTCCCGGCACCATTCCACCAGCCGGTTGGTGGTCCCCGCCATGGCCGATACCACCACGGCCACCTGATGGCCGGCGTCGACCTCGCGCTTAACGTGGCGCGCGACATTGCGGATGCGATCGATGTCGGCGACGGACGTGCCGCCAAACTTCATGACCAAGCGACTCATGATCGTATCCGCGACCCCAGGGATGAGTATGATGGGTTTGACGTTCCTATCCCAACACTCGTTAAGAAAGGCGCGTATACATACCGGCGGGGTCGCTTCCCCGCAACCGCGAACACCCGTATTTACTTTCTGCGAGGCCCCCCATGACCCCGGACAGCGCACCCCGTTCCAGTGTCGACGAGGACGAAGTCGAACGATTTTCCCGGCTAGGTGCGGAATGGTGGAATCCGCATGGCAGCATGCGGGCGTTGCACAAATTCAACCCGGTCCGGCTGGCTTATATCCGCGACGCACTCTGCGAGCGTTTCGACCGTGACCCCAGGAAACTCGATTGCCTGTCGGGCCTGCGGGTCCTCGATATCGGTTGCGGGGGTGGGTTGCTGAGCGAACCGCTGGCCCGGCTCGGCGCAGACATGGTTGGAGCCGATCCGTCCCCGACCAACATTGCGGTTGCCCGCCAGCATGCCGCCTCGGGCGGCATCGGCGTCGATTATCGCGCGACCACGGCTGAGGCGCTGGCCGATGCAGGTGAACAATTCGATGCGGTGCTTGCCATGGAAGTCGTCGAGCACGTTACCGACGTTAAGGCGTTCGTTGCGCGCTGCACGCAAATGGTCAGGCCGGGCGGTCTCATGATCGCGGCGACGCTTAACCGCACCATCAAGAGCTTTGCGCTTGCCATTGTCGGTGCGGAATATGTGTTGCGCTGGGTTCCCCGCGGAACCCATCAATGGGACAAGTTCGTAACGCCGGATGAACTTGAAGCCGCTATGGAGCGCGGCGGTTTACAGGTGATTGCCGAGACTGGCGTGATCTACAATCTGCTTGCCGACCGTTGGCAATTGTCCGATGACATGGATGTCAATTACATGCTCGCCGCGGAACGACGCGCGTGATTGATCAAGCAATAAGGCCGTCTTTCTTGTTATTGCCACGCCATCAAATTTCGGGTTCCGCATAATGGCTGCCGGCGGGCTTTGGGCTGTTTTCACTGTCATCGCCGCGGCAGCTCAAACAGCGCGCAATGCGATGCAGCGCGAGCTCACGGTAAAGCTCGGCACTGCCGGTGCGACGCATGTGCGCTTCCTCTTTGGTTTTCCGTTCGCAGTGCTTTTTCTCATTGGCGTGGCAGTCGTTATCGAAGCGCCGCTGCCGCGGCCCAGCCTTGTCTTTGCGCCTTGGGTGTTTGTGGGGGCTTTGGCGCAGATTGCCGCTACGGCGCTGATGCTGGCCGCGATGAGCGAGCGATCGTTTGTTGCTGCTGTCGCCTATATCAAAACCGAGCCGATCCAGATTGCCTTGTTCGGGCTCATTGTGCTTGGCGATATGCTGACGCTGCAAACATTGATCGCAACCCTGATTGCCACCGCGGGCGTCGTTGTGATGTCGATCAAACGCGGCGCGCAGGGCGAGGGCAGTGCCCGCGCGACGCTCATGGGTCTTGGCGCGGGCGCAAGTTTTGCTCTCTCCGCAATTGGCTATCGCGGAGCCATTCTTGCTCTTGGCCATCCAAGCTTCGTGATGGCCGCGACTTTTACGCTGACGATGGGATTATTGTTGCAGGCGGGACTTTTGACGGGTTATCTCGCCTGGCGTGATCGCAAAGTGCTGTCCGCAATCATGCTGAATTGGCGTCCGTCGGTTTTTGCCGGCGCCATGGGTGCGCTCGCATCGGAATTCTGGTTTCTTGGCTTCGCGATCACCACCGCCGCGAACGTCCGCACGCTTGGGCTTGTCGAGGTTCTGTTTGCTCAGATGGTTTCCCGTTTCATCTTCAAGCATCACCTTTCAAAGCAGGAACTGATCGGCGTCATACTGATCGTGACCGGTGTCGGATTATTAGTTGCAGTAATTTGATCGAGATTCCGACGGTTGTGATTCTGCTCCCGAATCCGATTTTGCAATTTATTAGCTAATCCGCGGTTAAATCCTGCAGAACTGATTTTGGCAATGCCCGGGGCGTGCGCCGGCGCATATCTTTCTCACGTTTGATGTTTTTGCATTTTCAAAAGGCGCAGGGGAAAGCAATGCTATTTAACAAAATGAAGGGAAGCCTTTCGATCGGTTCTCGTATTTTGTTCATTTCTCTCATCGGCCTTGTCGGCATTGTCGTGGTGAGCGTGCTCGGCCTTTGGTCCTTGAGCGCACAAATACGTGGCGATCGGCTTACCAGCACGCAATGGCAGATCGACTCTGCTTTCAGCATCATTGCGCATTATGCCGGCGAGGAAAAAGCCGGGCGCATGACGACCGAGCAAGCTCAGACGGCTGCAATGAATACGATTAGAACGCTTCGCTTCGGAAACGGTGATTATTTTTATATTTTTACACCCGCCGCTCGCATCCTTATGCATCCCATCAAGCCGGAGTTGGACGGCAAGGATGGGTCGGGAATGAAAGATGTCGAGGGGGGCTTTATTATGCTCCGGCAGGTTGAAGTTGTTCAAAAAGGTGGTGGCGCCGGTTCTCTCAGCATACTTTGGCCGAAACCCGGGCATGAGAAGCCGGTTGAGAAGATCAACTATTTGAAGCTTTACGCACCTTGGAATTGGATCGTCGGCACGGGCATTTATATCGACGATGTCAACGTCGAGGTGCGAGCCGCCGCATTGCGTTACTTGGCCGGCCTTCTTGGTACAGCAATTGTTGTCATCGGTGCCGCGATTTGGCTTGGCCGAAGCATCGTGGGGCCCTTGCGAGGGATGACGGCAGTGATGACCCAAATTGCCGCGGGCGAAACCAACGTTCAACTCGAAACCAAGGTGCGCAATGATGAAATCGGCACAATGCAGCGCGCCTTGGCGCAGCTGAAGGATGTCGTTGAACAAGTGTTTGAGCTCAATCAAATGGTTGAGCAGATGCCCCTTAATGTCATAGCGTGCACCGCGCCCGATCTGAACATTGTTTATATGAACAAGGGTATTCGAGAGCTTTTGGCCAAGTTCGAGAAAGACGGCCAGTTGCCCTGTCCGGCCGATGAACTTATCGGCAAAAGCATCGATATCTTTTACAACAACGCCCGCGAAATGCGTGAGCTGCTCAGCGTGCCTACCAATCTGCCCTATCGGTCGCAGATCCGGTTTGGCAACGAACTTATCGAACAGACAATCTCGGCGGTCTTCGACAAGGCCGGAAGCTATGTGGGGCCGATGCTCAGCTGGGATCTTGTCACCGCTGAATCCAAGCTTTCTACCGGGGTCAGCGCAGTTCTTGATGAATTGACGGCCGGCGCGTCGCGGCTTGAACAAAGCGCGCGCATTCTTGCAAAGGCCGCAGAGCAGACGGATTCCCGCGTTGCATCTGTCGCGGGTGCTTCCGATAATGCATCCTCTTCAGTTCAGAATGTGGCCGCTGCAAGCGAACAGCTGTCAAACTCGATTCAGGAGATTGGGCGTCAAGTTGGTGAAGCGGCTGATGTGGCTCGCCGGGCGACAGCCAATGCAGAGCGAGCAGACGGTACCGTGCGTGGCTTGAGCGATGCCGCGAACAAGGTCGGGAAAGTTGTGGCGCTCATCAACGACATTGCGTCACAAACCAACCTCCTCGCCCTTAATGCAACGATTGAGGCTGCGCGCGCGGGAGAGGCCGGTAGGGGCTTTGCCGTGGTGGCAAGCGAAGTCAAAGCGCTGGCAAACCAGACCGCCAAGGCCACCGAGGAAATTACTGGTCAGATTACCGCAATGCAGAATGTGACCGAGGAAGCGGTTGAAGCGCTGCGCGATATCATCACGGCTGTTTCCGGGATCGATAGCATCGCGAGTGCTGTTGCAAACGCGGTGACGGAGCAGAACGCGGCCACGGGGGAAATCGCGCACAGTGCTCACGATGCCGCAACCGCGACGCAACAGGTGGTGAGCAGCATCAAAGACGTCACTGAGGCTGCGGCGCAAACCGGCTCGGAGGCCGCCCGGGTTCTGAATGTTGCCGGCACACTTTCAATGCAGGCGCAGGATCTTCGCGCAAAGCTTGAGAGCTTCATGCACGAGGCCCATGCCGCCTAAGTGAACAGCGTGGACTTCATTGATTCAGTTATGATCATCCGGCAGAAGCGGCAGCGGCTGGAACGCAATGCCTTCCTCGGAGAGTGCTGCGGCATCATCCGGTGACGCTTCGCCGTAAATCGAGCGATGCTCGATTTCGCCATAGTGCATCCGTCGAGCCTCATCGGGGAATTGCTTGCCGACATAATCGGCGTTTTTGGTGAGATGATCGCGCAGCTCTTTGAGTTTGGTGCGCAGTTCGCGTTCCGGTTCGCTCATCACCGCAACCGGCTTTTCAGATGATGAGGCCGCCGTCTGCTTATTTTCAGGAGGGCTGTCGTTACTCTGAATGGGAGCGACATCGCCGCCGCGTTTTTTCGCGGATCGCCCCAAGGCCGGCGCCATGATTGCTTTTTCAACCTTGGTCGAATTGCAAAGCGGGCAGGCGACAAGACCGCGCGCCGCCTGCTTGTCATAGGCGGCTGCGTTCTGGAACCAGCTTTCAAACTGATGGCTCTTGTCGCAGACCAATGTGTAGCGGATCACGCCGGGCCTCGAACAATATGCAAATGCGGCGGCTCGGCCATCGGCTCCAGCATTTCAAAACGGCGGCCGTGCTGCAGTGACGGAATACGTGCGCGCGCGGCTGACACCTCGGCAGGATCGATATCGGCAAAGACAATGCCCGGTTCGGTCCCGCCTTGGGCAACAATGTGTCCCCACGGGTCGACGACGAGCGAGTGTCCGAACGTCTCGCGTCCATTCTCGTGCTTGCCGCCTTGTGCCGCGGCGAACACGAAGCAGCCGGTCTCAATCGCTCGTGCGCGCATCAGGACATGCCAATGTGCTTCGCCGGTTGGTCTGGTGAATGCCGAGGGAATGGTGAGGAACGACGAACCTGCTTCGGCGAGCGCACGATAGAGCGCGGGAAAGCGTAAGTCGTAGCAAATGGTCAGACCAAGACGTCCCCACGGCAGGTCGGCCACCACCGCGTGGTCGCCGGCGCGGAAGTTTCGCGACTCGCGATAGCTTTCGCCGTTGCCGAGATCGACATCAAACATGTGAATTTTGTCGTATCGCGCGACGATCTCGCCTTCGCGATCAATCAACAGCGAACGGTTTGCGGCTTTGTCGGGCGAAATCTTCACCGCAACCGAACCGACGTGAATGAAAATTTTGAGTGTGCGCGCCAGCTCACGAAATGTCGCCACGGTGGCGTCGTGATCTTCCGGCATCATGGCGGCGAACAAACGTTCGCGATCGACTTCCATGATGTTGGTCATTTCCGGCGTCAGCACATATTCGGCGCCGCCGTCTTTTGCTTCGCCGATCAGCTTGGCTGCCGCCTCGAAATTAGCTTGGGGCACTCGGCCCGACCGCATTTGGATAAGTCCGATGCGAAAAGGCGAAGTTATCCCTTTGGATGGTGTCATGGTCTGACGTCCTTTCAGGCCGTAAGCATCGGATCAAGTCCGCCGGCTTCATCGAGCGCATAAAGATCATCGCACCCGCCGATGTGCTTCGTGTCGATGAAGATTTGCGGCGCTGTGTCCCGTCCGAGAGCCCGCTCGATCATTTCCGCCCGGCGCTCCTGATTGCCGGTAATGTTGATCTCGGTGAATGCAACGTCCTTGCGTCGCAGCAGGTCCTTGGCTGCATCGCAATAGGGGCAGAGATCTTTCGTATAAATCACAATGTCGGGCATTATATACCTCGGCGAGGTCCAATAGGTTAAGCCTATCTATATGGCGGCACGGGTCGCGTCGACAACCCTTGCAAAGACCAGGACATTAACCTCCATAGCGCCGGCGCGAAGCAAAGTGCGGGCACAGGCATCGAGGGTTGCGCCCGAGGTGAGGACATCGTCAATAAGGGTGAGGCGACGGCCGGCAACATCAAGCTTGGATTTTTCGGGAACGCGAAACGCGCCCTGCACGTTCAGCGTTCGTTCCTGCTTCGAAAGCCCGACCTGCTGCACCGTGGCTTTGACGCGCTTGAGTGCTTCGTAAGCGATGGGGATTCCGGTCTGTTTGGAAATGACGTCGGCGAGCACAGCCGATTGGTTGAAGCGTCGCGTCCATAATCGGCGCCAGTGCAGCGGCACGGGAACAAGCGCATCCGCTTGAGCCAGCAACTCCCGTCCGGCCTGGACCATCCAGCGACCCAGCGTCGGCGCAAGATCCAGCCGATCGGAATATTTGAAGGCATGCACCAGGTCGCGCGCGACATTGTCGTAACGTACTGCCGCCCGGGCGCGTTGATAGGATGGCGGGTCGGCGATGGCCTGCATCGATAGCATGCCCGGGCCCGGATCATAGGCGAACGGAATGCCGAGGCGCTCGCAATAGGGCGCCGTTATGAATGTGAGGTGCGACCAGCAGGCGGCGCACAATCCGCCTTCGCTGCCGACCGTTTCCCGGCACGCGGGGCAGAGCGGGGGCAGCGCTGCGTTGAGGGGCAAGCGCGCGAGCGAGCGGGACATGCGCGCGAACTGCGCCATCCAGCCGCTTGGCTGTTCTTGTGTGAGCTCTGGGAGATCCATCGGCTCAGCCTACCTTTGAGGAAAGCTTGATCGCAAGCACGCTTTGACCCCGGATGAAGAGCCGGTCATAACCAAACCAACCTCGTGCGGAGATTGTTATGGTTGCGGCACCCAATGTTTTTGATCGCGCGTTGCTGCGGGAACGTCAGCGCCGCGCCGCCGCAGGCAGTCCTTCGCGGTTTTTGCCCGTGACGTTTCTGCTGGACCGGGTAGCCGAAGAGTTGTCGGAGCGGCTTGCGGTTGTCACCCGCAGGTTCGAAGTTGCCGTCGATCTTGGAACACCAAGCGCGACATTGCGTGCGCTTCTGCGTCGTAACAATGCGGTCGGCGCAATGATTGCCGCTGCGCCAACGTCTGTGCTGATGACGACGGACAACGGATTGAAGGTCGTCGCCGATGAGGAGGCGCTGCCGTTCAAGGATGCATCGATTGATTTGATTGTATCGGGTCTTGCGCTGCATTTCGTCAACGATCTTCCGGGCACGCTGGTCCAGGTGCGCCGGGCGCTAAAACCCGATGGTTTGTTCATCGCTGCGATGTTGGGCGGCGATACCTTGATCGAATTGCGCCAGGCTTTTGCCGCTGCCGAAGCGGAAGTTGAGGGAGGCATATCGCCCCGCGTGGCGCCATTTGTTGATGTGCGTGACATGGGCGGGTTGTTGCAACGAGCGGGCTTTGCGCTGCCGGTCACCGACGTCGATCGCGTGAGCGTGCGTTACGCATCTGTATTCGCCTTGATGCAAGACCTGCGCGCGATGGCGGCAACAAATGTATTGACCGAACGTCGGCGCCTGCCGCTCAAACGGGCCACCTTGCAACGCATGGCGGAAATCTATGCGGAGCGTTTTTCCGATCCCGATGGCCGCGTGCGCGCTACGTTTGAAATCATTTCGCTCTCGGGCTGGGCGCCGGATCCAAGTCAGCAACAGCCGTTGCGCCCGGGTTCGGCCAAGGCACGGCTTGCCGATGCGCTCGGCACGCGCGAATTGCCGGCCGGGGAAAAGACGGGGAGGTGAGAAACGGTCCCCAAAATTACTTCCGCTCATCCCCGCCAAGGCGCGTGAGCGCCGCGAGCGGGGATCCAGAAAGCAGTTTTTGAATGATAGCCTGGATTCCCGCTTTCGCGGGAATGAGCGGAGTGTGTGGCTCGTTGTGCGGTCACAACAACCCCATCAAATGCGACACCAGCGGCTCATCGGCCGGTGGCATCGGATAGTCGCGTAATTTATTGGGCCGCACCCACGCAAGCTTTTGGCCTTCGCGCGCGGTGACAATGCCTTCCCAGCGCCGGCAGACATAAAGCGGCATCAGCAGATGAAAATTCTCATACGCGTGGCTCGCAAATGTCAGCGGCGCCAGACACGCATCGCGCACGGTGATGCCGAGTTCTTCGTGGAGTTCACGGATCATCGTGTCTTCCGGGCGTTCGCCGGATTCAACCTTGCCGCCGGGAAACTCCCAAAGGCCCGCCAGTGATTTGCCTTGCGGACGCTCGGCGATCAGCACGCGACCGTCGGCATCGATCAGCGCACAGGCAACGACGAGGACAAGCTTGGTGCTCATGTTGAAGATTTACGATCGATAGTCGCCGTTGATCGCGACATATTCCTTGGTGAGATCGCAAGTCAGAACGCGGTCGCGGGCCTTGCCCATGCCCATTTCGACGCGGAGCGAGACTTCCGGCCGCTTCATGTACGCCGAGACGTCGGCCTCACTGTAGGCGGGATCGCGCGCGCCCTTGTGCGCCACGCGGAAGTCGCCAAACCAGATGGCAAGACGATCGCGATCGGCGGGCTCTCCCGCCTTTCCGACAGCCATGACGACGCGGCCCCAATTGGCATCTTCGCCGGCAATTGCGGTCTTCACCAGAGGTGAGTTCGCAATCGACATGGCGATGCGACGCGCCGAGCGTTTGGAGACTGCGCCTTCGACAATGATTTCAACAAGCTTGCGGGCGCCTTCGCCGTCGCGCGCGACCTGCTCGGCAAGATCGGCAAGCACAGCGTTGAAGGCTTTTCGAAACTCGGCGAGGCGACGGTCGTTTGCTTGCGTAATTTTCGGCGCGCCGCGTTTGGCCGCACTTCCTGTTGCAAAGGCAAGCAGCGTGTCGGAGGTCGAAGTGTCGCCGTCAATTGTGACCGCGTTGAAGCTATCGACCACGCCGCGATCGAGCAGTTGCTGCAATACCGGCGCGGCGATCGGTGCGTCGGTAAAAATGAAAGACAGCATGGTCGCCATGTCGGGCGCGATCATGCCGGCGCCCTTGGCAAGGCCGTTGATGGTGACAACGGTGTCGCCAATCCGCGCCGTTGCGGTTGCGACTTTCGGAAACGTGTCCGTCGTCATGATAGCTTTGGCGGCGTCAAGCCATGGCTCTGCCGATGTGCGTGAGACAAGGCCGTCCATTACGGTGCCGAACTTCGATGCATCGAGCGGCTCGCCGATGACGCCGGTTGAGGCGAGATAAATTTCGTTGGGACGACAGCCGATCGCCTTCGAGGTAATGTCGGCCGTGAGTTTGGTTGCTTCGCGTCCGCTGCGGCCGGTGAAGGCATTGGCGTTGCCGGAATTGACGACAAGGGCGCGGGCGCTGCCGCTAGAGAGCTTTGCGCGGCACCATTCAACCGGTGCCGAGGCGCATTTCGAGCGTGTGAAGACGCCGGCAACCTTGGTGCCCTTGTCAAACAAGGCGAGCAGGACGTCGGTGCGGCCGGTATAGCGGATGCCGGCCGCGGCGGTTGCAAGCGTCACGCCTTCAAGCGGCGGCAAGGTTGGAACATGCACCGGCGCCAGCGGTGACACCGCAGTCGTCTTGCCCATTTCTATCCCCCGTAACGATTGGAATGAATGATCCACACTAGATGCGACGGCTGGGCCTCATGGTTCGAAACGGCTCGCTAAAGCGAGCCTCCTCACCATGAGGGGAAAACCATCTCCTCATCCTGAGGAGCCTCGCGTTAGCGAGGCGTCTCGAAGGATGACGGGCCACTTAAAAGAAAACTAGTTCTTCTTCGGTTCGCTTGGCGCCGCCGGTGCTGCGGGCGCCGCCGGCTTTGCATCAAGCCGCTCGACTTTGCCGTCCGTGCGCAGTTTGTTGATGAGCTCGGCCTGGGCGCGGCGGGTCAGGTAATTTTCAAGCTGATCCTTGACCTTGTCGAATTCCGGCATTGGGCGGTCACGCTTATCTTCGACCTTGATGACGTGCCAGCCGAACTGCGTCTTCACCGGATCGGAGAGCTGGCCCTTGTCGAGTTTAAAAGCCACTTCGGCAAATTCGGGCACCATCTGATCTTTGGTGAAGTAGCCGAGATCGCCACCCTCGGCGGCGCCGGGATCTTTGGATTTCTGCTTCGCGATTTCGGCGAAGTTGCCGCCCTTCTTGATCTCGTCGAGAACGGCTTTTGCCTGATCTTCGGTCTCGACCAGAATGTGGCGCGCGCGCACTTCCTTTTCGCCCGCCATTTGTTTGGTGGCTTCGTCATAGAGCTTGTGCATGGCGTCATCGGTGATGGCGGCCTTGGCCAGCGCCTGCAGCGCCATTTCCATCAGAATCTTGTTGCGGAAATAGGCGAGGCGGCGCTTGAAATCGTCGCTGTCCGGAATTTTCTGCGCCTCTCCGGCCTTGGCGACCAGGAGCATGTCGGTCATGAAGGTGGCGAGATAGTCGCGCTTGGCTTCAGGGGCCATCGGCTGCAGATTGGCGCCGATGTCCTCCTCGGCAATCGTGAGATCGCTCGCATGAATGTCAGTGCCGTTGACCCGGGCAACGACGGGATCTTTGCCGGCATCCTTGTCCTGAGCGCCGGCCGGAGCCGTCAGCATCAGCGGTAACACCAGGGCGGCGGTGCATGCCAGCGCAAGGGCGCGCACGCGCAAGGTCCGCGAGTTCGCCGTCGGATGAGCAAAAATCGAAAAGAGTGTCATAACGCGGTCCTTGGATTAAACATTGCTGCAACCAGCTGTGTGGGGCCGGACACTCGCGCAATCGGTTGCGCTTGGCAATGGTTTAACACGCGACCAATTAACGTCCGTGAAGGCCGTTAACCCCGGCCAATTGACAAGGATCGGACCCACTCCTATCTCTCGACCACCCCCGTCGGTCCGCCTCACGGGGACATGGCGCTTGCCGCTCGCTCAGCCGGAAAAGCGCCGCAATCTCAGGTGCATCGCATTCTGGGCCGGGCGCGTTTTGTGCGCCTCAACTCTTTGGAAGGAATGCCGGGATGATCGGCGCCATCGCCCGCAAGCTGTTTGGGTCTGCCAACGACCGGCAAATCAAAGCCTATCGGCCTCGGGTCGAAGCCATCAATGCCCTGGAGCGGGAGCTTGAGGGGCTGTCGAGCGAGGCGTTGCGCGCGCGCACGGATGAGTTCCGGCGGCAGCTCGCCGAAGGCGCGACGCTCGACGACATTCTGGTGCCGGCCTTTGCGACCGTGCGTGAGGCCGCCAAGCGCACACTGGGTCAGCGGCATTTCGATGTGCAGATGATCGGCGGCATGGTGCTGCACGACGGCAAGATTTCCGAAATGCGAACCGGCGAAGGCAAGACGCTGGTCGCGACGCTCCCGGTTTATCTCAATGCGCTTGCCGGTCGCGGCGTCCATGTCGTGACCGTCAACGACTACCTTGCCAAGCGCGACGCCGAATGGATGGGGCAGATCTATTCGTTCCTGGGCCTGACCGTCGGCACCATCGTCCACGGGCTCGATGACGACGAGCGCCGCCGCCAATATGCGTGCGACGTGACCTATGCCACCAATAACGAGCTCGGTTTCGATTATCTGCGCGACAATATGAAATATCGCCTCGAAGATATGGTCCAGCGCGGCCATGTCTTCGCGATTGTCGACGAAGTCGATTCGATCCTGGTCGATGAAGCGCGCACGCCGCTGATCATTTCCGGCCCGCTCGATGATCGTTCGGATTTCTACAACACGATCGACACGTTCATTCCGAGGCTCGACAAGGCCGATTACGAAGTCGACGAAAAACAGCGCACCGTGACGCTGACCGAGCAAGGCATGACCCGCCTTGAAGACATGCTGCGCGCGGCGGACCTTCTCAAAACCGGATCGCTCTACGACGTCGAGAACGTCTCGGTCGTGCATCACGTCAATCAGGGGCTGCGCGCGCACAAATTGTTCCAGCGCGACAAGGACTACATCGTCCGCAATGGCGAAGTTGTCATCATCGACGAGTTTACCGGCCGCATGATGCCGGGCCGGCGTTATTCGGAAGGGTTACACCAGGCGCTTGAAGCGAAAGAGCATCAGCCGATCCAGCCGGAGAACCAGACGCTCGCGTCGATCACCTTCCAGAATTATTTCCGCATGTACGAGAAGCTCGCCGGCATGACCGGAACGGCGCTGACCGAGGCGGAGGAATTCGCCGACATCTACGGCCTTGAAGTGCTGGAGGTGCCGACCAATTTGCCGGTCTCGCGCGTTGATGACGATGACGAGGTCTATCGGACCAATGCCGAGAAGTACCGCGCGATTATCGAACTCATTAAGGATTGCAAACAGCGCGGCCAGCCGGTGCTGGTCGGCACGACCTCAATCGAGAAGTCCGAGCAACTTGCTGAAATGCTCCGCAAGCAAGGTTGGGAGCAGCATGACTTCTCGGACCCGAATGCGTTCGCAGCGCTCTATGGCGGCGATGATGGTGCCGCCAAGGCGCGGGTGTTTGCCGTGCTCAACGCGCGCTATCACGAACAGGAAGCTTATATCGTTTCGCAAGCCGGCGTGCCCGGCGCCATCACGATTGCCACCAACATGGCGGGACGCGGCACCGACATTCAGCTCGGCGGCAACGTCGATATGCGCATCCGCCAGGAACTGGCAGACGTGGCCGACCCCGCTGAGAAGGCGCGGCGCATGGAAGAAATCCGCGCGCAGGTCGCGCGCTTGAAGGAAAAGGCGCTCGCCGGCGGTGGGCTTTATGTGCTCGGCACCGAGCGCCATGAGTCACGCCGCATCGATAATCAGTTGCGCGGCCGGTCAGGCCGCCAGGGCGATCCCGGCAACTCCAAATTCTTCCTCTCGCTCGAAGACGATCTGATGCGGATCTTCGGGTCGGACAAGCTCGACACGATGTTGCAGCGCCTTGGTCTCAAGGAGAACGAGGCCATCGTCCATCCCTGGATCAACAAGGCATTGGAAAAGGCGCAAAGCAAAGTCGAAGCGCGCAACTTCGACATCCGCAAAAATCTGCTCAAGTACGACAACGTGATGAACGATCAGCGCAAGGTGATCTTCGAGCAGCGTGTCGAACTGATGCAGGACGACAATGTCGCCGAAACCGTTGCCGACATGCGCCATGCGATGATCGACGATCTCGTCGCCAAGCACGTGCCGGAAAATGCCTATCCCGAGCAGTGGGACACCGCGGGCCTGAAAGACGAGTTGCAGCGCGTGCTGGGGCTCGATCTGCCGGTCGACCAATGGGCAAAAGAAGAGGGCATCGCCGACGAGGAACTCCTTGCCCGCGTCGAGCGCCGCGCCGACGAGCACATGGCGGCCAAGGTTGCGCAGTGGGGCCCCGACGTGATGCGTTACGTCGAGAAATCCATTCTGCTGCAGACGGTCGATCATCTCTGGCGCGAGCATTTGTTGATGCTCGAACACCTGCGGCAAGTGATCGGCTTGCGCGGTTACGGCCAGCGCGATCCGCTCAATGAATACAAATCCGAAGCCTTCCATTTGTTTGAATCGATGATCAACCGCATGCGCGAAGCAGTCACTGCGCAATTGATGCGTGTTGAAATTGTCACGCAGCCGCCTGCCGACGGAACCGGCGAGGGCCAGCTGGAGCTTCCCACCATGGAAGCGCACAAGGCCAATCCGTTGACCGGCGAAGACGAAATGGCGTTTGCCGCAGCGGCCGTGGGCGCGGGTGCTGCTGCTGTGCCAGCGGCGGAGCGCAATCCCGCCGATCCGACGACTTGGGGCAAGGTCGGCCGCAACGAAAATTGCCCGTGCGAGTCCGGCAAGAAATACAAGCACTGCCACGGGCGGTATGCTTAGCTCGATGATCGGGCGTCAGGAATGCTTTAATTACCTGATATTCCACGTCAGTTTTTGGGCACCTAAGTCTTAGGTTTCAACCCGAAGGCTGCGTGCGCAATTTTTAGTATGCAAAATTCCCTTAACGGTAGTGCTTTGCTACCGCAAAGCCGCTATAAGATTTTCGCGCGGTTGAGGGGAATGGGAGAATGAATACACTTTTTGCTTTCGATTACGCCAGCTTGTTTGCTCCCATATTAGAGCCATTTCGGAGCGAGATTTTTGGGCCGAAGCTTGCCGTGTTGCTTCTGGCCGTTGCTGCCGTTGTGCTTGTTTCTTTTCTGGCCTCCGCGATGCTTCAAGTGCTTCGTCTGATGGCAGCTTTGCGTGTCATTGTCGGAAAAACGGCAGGGGGTGGGAACCAGGAAAAGCGCGAAATATTTCAGCGTGATTTCGACAAAATAGATCGTGCGCTAGTCAGCAACAGAGCTGTTTCAGGTCCATGGCAGGAATTCCGCAAGAACTTTATCGTTCGCGAAGGTGCTCATAGCCAGTTGATTTATAGCTCCATTCCAGCCCGTGCCTTGTTCAATGCAAGGAGTACCCGCGTCCAATATGATTTTGTACGCAGCCTTCCAAATTTGTTCGTGGGCTTAGGGCTACTTGGCACGTTCATCGGTCTCATTGCTGCGCTTACTTTTTCGACCGAGAGTTTAACTAGAGCTGCTGATCAAGAGCAAATTAAGAACGCACTCAGTCTACTGCTAACAACTGCCGCAGCGAAATTTTACATTTCAGCAGCGGGTCTGCTTTCATCTTTACTATTATCGTTGTTTGTCCGTGGTGCACTTAAGTACATACACCTGCTTGTTCATGCAATAAATCATGCATTGGAAGAGCGCATTTTATATCTGAGTCAAGAAGCAATATCTGAGCAGCAATTTTCTGTTCAACAGCAGAGTCTGGAAGAACTAAAGCTTTTC
>DATAIA010000500.1:0-2925 GCA_036262895.1 Xanthobacteraceae bacterium | reverse complement strand
TTTGGATCTTCGCCGCGAATGCCGCTTCCTTTCGCAACAACAAAACGCCCAATACCGGCACGACGGTCAAAACCGTAACCAGCGCGATTAATGTGGCAAGCAACCCGGCCTGACCGAACGTGCGAATAAGATCGGAGTCGGCAAACAGGAGCGCGACAAATGAAAGCCCTGCGGTTGCGTGGGTCAGCACACATGCCGGTCCGACCACCAGAATGGCATTGCGCATCGCTTCCACGCGACCGTCGCCGAATGCCACCACCCGCGCTCGCGCCGCAAAGGTCAGCTGCATGCTGTCGGAAAAACTGATGACCATGATGAGAGGCGTCATCACGTTCAAAAACATATTCAGGCGGAAATCGAGCCAGCCCAGCAGACCGAGCGCAAGCAGAATGGCCATCAGGGGCGGTGCTGCCGCTATGATCATGAAGGACACGCGGCGGAAAAACACGATGGCAATCAAACAACCCGCGGCGAACCCAATCGCATTGTAAACCAGCCGGTCCCGCTCGACAGCATTGCGGATCTCCAGCTGCATGACCGGCACGCCGGAAAGCTGAACCTTGAGGCCCGTGCCTCCCATGTCTTCATTGACGGTTTTGCGGATCTCACCGACGACGTCACTCAAGCCTTTAGCGCCGACAATGGCCGGATCAAGCGCGAGCACAACAAGCGCAAGCTCACCATCTTCGGAGAGCAGCTTGCCACGAATGATTTCATTCGACCTGACCCGATCGATCAGGCGGGCGTAATCTTTTCCTTCGGGCAGTTCAGCAGGAAACAACGCGGCTGGAAGTTTCCCATTCTCCGGCGGCTGGCGTGCAGAGAACAGCGAAACCAGACCTCTGACCCCATCAATGAGCTGCAGGTCCGTGACTAGGTCACGCAGTTTCTCAAGGGGGTCCCGCTCCAGCAGCGCCTTGCCTTCCACAACCACGAGCACGTCGAACTCGCTCGAAGGGAAGCGCTGCGATACAGTTTCATACTGTTTGAATTCCGCAGAGTCGGATCGGAACAGCTGGCTGAGCGAATCATCAACCTTGATGCGCAGCACGCCGAAGACCGCCGCAATCGAGAGCGCGATCACAATCAAGAACGCCGAAATGGGATAGCGCAGCGGGAGCAAACCCATGCGCTCAAGCCCAAATGCAATCGGCTTGAGTGGACGCCCGGTCTTGGCCAAGCGGCCGTCCTGATCGGATTGACCTGTCAACACTGATCGTCCCCGAAGCGTGCTGCGTTTCGGTTCGGAACGTCGTCTAAATGGCGGTCGAAAGCAACCCCGGCGAAAGTGTCATATTTGCAAACGCTGGGGACGCGCCTGGCCAAAGCCGAGAGCCCGCGGCTGACGATCGGTTGTGCCCATGCCGCACGCGTCGCGGAGGTGGAGAAGATATCGGAGATAATAAAGCGCCAGGATGTCTCTGGTCTGGCGTCCCTCACAGCTTGGGAAAGACGATCGGATGGACGCTTTCGTAGGCGCGTGCGGTCCGCAATACCGTGTCCTCGCGGAAAGTCGGTCCGACAATCTGCAACCCGACAGGCAATCCGTCTACGAAGCCGCATGGGATTGATGCCGCAGGCGCCTTTGTCATGTTGAATGGACCCGAGAACGGGGTCCACTTGTACCAGGCGGGGAATCGTCCATCACGGGGCACCAGTTCGCCTGCCTCGAATGCCACGGTGGGCAACATCGGCATGAGCAACACATCATAGCGCTCAAAGAAGCCATTCAACGCCGCAGTTAGCAGTTCACGCGCTTTCATTGCCGCAAAATAGTCGGTGAGACCGATCCCTTTGCCTTCTTCGGCAAAAGCCCGCATTCCCGGATCAAGTTCACCGCGCTGCTCCGGTGCAAATCCGTTCACGACGTTACCGACGGATGCGCGATAGTGCGCAAGCAAAACCTCCTCCGCATTGGAGAGCGGTGGCTCTGCCTCTTCGACGATTGCACCGAGTTCTTCCAAAGCGGTCACTGCGGCCCGAACCAGAGCCGCCACCGGCGGATCAATCGCAACCCCGTTCATGGTTGGCGCAAAAGCAATCCGCATACCCGCAACGCCTTGCTCCAATCCGATGCGCCAGTCGCGGTTCTCTTGCGGCAATGCATAGGGATCGCGCGGGTCGTAGCCGGTCATGGCAGTCAGCATCAAAGCCGCATCCGAAACTGTCCGCGTCATAGGCCCCACATGCGCAATGCTGCTGTTGGGTGTCGTCGGGTAGGCGGGCACGCGAGCATGGTTCGGCTTCAAACCGAAAATGCCGGTAAAGCTCGCCGGAATGCGGATCGATCCGGCAGCATCTGTCCCAAGATGCAATGCGCCCATGCCAAGGGCCGCAGCCACGGCTGCACCGCCACTCGACCCGCCCGGCGTACGCGATAGATCCCAAGGATTTCGCGTTATGCCGACAAGCTTGCTATCGGTCAGCGGTTTCCAACCGAATTCAGGCGTGGTGGTTTTTCCAAGAAACACCGCGCCGTGTTCGCGCAACCGCGCCACGGACGGCGCATCCTCGGTCCATGGTTGATCGCGTGAAACAAGCGTTGAGCCGCGAAGTGTAGGCCAACCCTTCGAGATGAGCAGATCCTTGATCGTGGTCGGCACACCATCGACAAGACCTCGCGGAGTTCCCGCCATCCAGCGGGCTTCGGATTCCTTGGCGGATGCCATCGCCGCTTTCTCATCGACCAGACAAAAGGCTTTCACCTTGCCGTCGTGGGCGCTGATCGCTTCGAGCGCGGCCTTTGTAGCCTCCACGGGAGAAATGCGTTTGGTCCGATAACCCCTCAACAGTTCAGTTGCTGAGAGCAGCGAGAGTTCACGACTCATGATGAAGGGTCCGATGTGAGAAGGCGGATATGGCTTATTCCGTTGATTGAAAAAAGCAGGACGGTCCTCAGCGGTAAGCGACAATCCTCCCACACTT
>DATAIA010000499.1:0-10255 GCA_036262895.1 Xanthobacteraceae bacterium | reverse complement strand
CGCAGTCTGCTACTGCTGCTTCTCTCATTTTAGACGCGTGAGCTTTTATTCCGGCGAAACGATCACGCGTGAATCAATCGGGCGTTTGACTTGCAAACAGCCTGTGACGTGCCGCGATACCTCGGCCTCTCATAATTTTGGCACAAAGTTACCCTGGATCGATGCTTGGTGCAGATCTGTGCCGGCGCGATTCGGCGTGGGTATCGGGATCCGGCGATGGGGAAGGGGTGAGGATGCTCGGAAACTTTCTGCTGGCATTGGCCGCAATGATGTCGTTTGTTTTATGGGTTGGCGAAGAATGGATGATGATTGCGGGCCTTATCATAACCGGCAGCATCTGCGCCGGCGCAGCCATCGCGCAATTCCTCGCCTGGTTCATCCTGGCTTATGGATGACCAGCATTCCTCAGGTTTCTTGTTCGTTAGCAGGGCTCAACGCACCGCAAGCGTGACGCTTCCAAGCCCTTCCAGGCGGAAAACGAACGTGTCGCCTGCGGCAATCGGCAGTGTAGGGATTGCGCTGCCGGTGATCACGATCATGCCCTTTTGCAAGGGCCGCCCGCGTTCGACCGCAAGATTGGCGACCCATGCCAGGGCCCCGAGCGGATCATCGGTCTGGCCGTGGTGAGCCTCTTTGCCATTGATCTCAAGTGTTCCCGGAATGCCGGTGAACCGATTGCTCGGCGGCATGGGATTCCCAAGAACAACGCCTCCATTCCAGCAATTATCCGCAATCAGCGACATTGCCTTGACGCTTTTGTAGTGTGCCCTCCGATCATCGATGAGTTCGAAAGCAGGCATGACCTCCGCAACAGCCGCCTGAATGTTCTCGCGGGTATAGCTTGAGGATGAGGCCGCCAAGTCTTTTCCCAATCGGACCGCCAGTTCGCATTCGATGACAAGATTTGTATAGTCCGCCCGGCTTAAATGAGCAGGCGAGCGATGAACTCTTCGCTCGAAAATCATGCCGCCGCAGGGATGGTCGATCCCCATCAAAGCCTGCATCACCTTCGTCGTTGTAGCGATCTTAAGCCCGGCAATCTGACCCTGGCTGGGCTTTAGAAGAGCCGCCAACGCCTCCTGAGCGGCGTAAGCTTCTGTGATTGTTCTGGGCGCGATCTCATCGGGCAAATTGGCGTATTCGGCGCCATTCTTGTGTGCATCGAACACGAAGGATGCGGCCCGACCGGGGTCGAAAATTGCTGCTGTCATTTGCTGGTGCTTGATGGTTGGAATTGGCGTTTTATTCTCGAATGGGGATACTAACGTAGAAGTATTGCCCCGGCAGCTTTCGCTGGCAATGAGGGCATCGTGAAAAAGGCCCAAGATGATGCACGGACAACATCCCGCACCAACGGCGGCTGACAAAGCCGCGGCTGCAATTGAGTTCGAGACCCTGCACGAGATTGTTAAGAAAGCACGTCAGAACCTCAATCAGAACAGTTGGGATTACATTGTCGGAGGAACTGAGACTGAGACCACCTTGCGGCGCAATCGCATGGCGCTTGATTCGATCGCGTTCCGGCCCCGTGTGCTTCGCGACGTCAGCAAGATCGATCCAAGCGTAGAAATACTAGGACATCGCCTGCGGCTTCCGGTCATTCTGGCGCCGGTGGGGCAGCTTGAGATCTTTCACGAGAGCGGCGGGGCAGGGATGGTTCGGGCCGCCGATCAGTTTGGGGTGGGGCATATGCTGAGCTCGGTCTCAGCCCCAGGGCTTGAAGCATTAGCGCAGACCGCTCCGAACGCGTTGCGGATTTTCCAGCTTTATGTGCGCGGTGACGATGCCTTCGTCGAAGATCATATCCGGCGAGCAATGGCTTGCGGCTATGCAGCCTTTTGCCTGACCGTTGACACAGCAATCTATAGCCGAAGAGAGCGCGATATTGCGAAACGGCATTGGACCGCTGGCCGGCGCCGGATCGAAGGCCGCGAATTTCAGTCGGCACTTGATTGGCGGACCATCAAGTGGATCAAGCAGAAGTTCAATATCCCGTTGGTGCTCAAGGGAGTTGCCACGGCCGAGGACGTCCGTATCGCGCTCGACCATGGCGTGGAGTGGATTTACGTTTCGAACCACGGCGGACGCCAGCTTGATCACGGCCGGGGATCGATGGAGGTGTTACCGGAGATCGTCGATGCCGCTGCCGGCCGTGCCAAGGTCATTGTCGATGGCGGATTTTATCGCGGCACCGATATCGTCAAGGCAATCGCCGCGGGTGCCGATCTCGTCGGCCTTGGGCGCATGCAATGTTACGGTTTGGCCGCTGCCGGCGAAGCGGGCGTTGTACGCATGCTTGAACTCATTGAAGACGAAGTGAAGCGGTGTCTCGGACTTCTCGGCGTCAACACATTTGCCGAACTTGATCGATCTTATCTTGCCGCGGCCCCTTCAATCGTTCCACCCCACGCGCTCAGTGCGTTTCCGCTCCTTAAGATCAAGGACTACGATTACTAGCGCGGTAAGAGCTCGTATTATCTGATCCGCTGTCGTCATCGATATCCATCCAGCGTTCTTGCAGAGGGTCTTGGCAATTTCCTCGTTGCCAGAATTTTTCCGGTTCTGCTTGCAAGCCTGCCTTTCCTGTGTACTATCACAACAGTTGTATTGGGGTGTAGTTGCACGCTTTGTGGGGGCAAATGTGAGCACGAAAAAGCGGTCCGTCCGTAAACGGCAACTGGCTCCGACACGAAACACCAGAGTGCAAGCCGTCCGCGCCGATGCTTTGGGTGTTCTGAATCTGCTTTTGTCGGCCAAAGCTTCTATTCGCACCAATCATGCCGACGCGCCTTGCGTCGACATTCTGGACGAGTGCATTGCCCGGCTGGAGGACAAGCACCAAGTCTCGCCGTCGGACCTCAGCAATAGCCTCGTTTGGACGGAGTTCGGATTGCCGGTTTTATTGCGGCTGCTGAGCTATGCTCAGGCTGAGTTGGAAGAAACCCTTCAAGATGAAGCCAGCGCCGATCTCTTGAATAAATGTATTGCCCATCTGCTGCAGGTTCAGCACCACACTCCTTTTCAGATGGGATCGGCTCCACACTGAACTGCAACCCGCTTTCGTAGTCCTCGGCGGGGTTCAAGTTCAGTCGGCCTTATTGTAACCATCCTTTGACCAGTCCTCAATTATATTAGCCGATGCAGTTGGCGCGCGTTCCTTTCGGCGGCTTTCATAGCGACTCGTGCAAGCGCTTATCCGTTTGCCGCGCCACCAGCAAAAGCTCGCCGCCATCATTGGGGAAATGGCTCCTGTACTGCTCGCGGGGGTGACGTCTCCTGGATCAGCGCCGCCCACCGAGGGGGATCTCTTGAGGGAGAAAGAACTTCGCATCGCGCTGGTATGTTTCGGCGGCGTTTCGCTGGCTGTCTATATGCACGGCATCAGCAAGGAGATTCTCAAAGTCGTCCGAGCCTCAAGCGCGCTTCACGCCATCACCGATCGGGCGGAACGCTCCGAAGCCTCCTTTTTTGAATGTGTCGACGCCGCCAATCCTGAATACGACACGGAAGCGGTCTATTTTGAATTATTGCGGGAGATTGGTTGCAAGCTTGAACTGCGGGTCATTGTCGATGTGATTGCGGGCGCATCGGCTGGAGGCATCAACGGCACCATGCTCGCACGTGCGCTCGCGCATGATTTGCCTATGGGAAAGCTGCGCGATCTTTGGCTTCAAAATGCCGATGTCACGGTATTGCTTGCCCCCGAAGCAAAGGCCGGAATATGGAGCAAATGGATTCTCAAACCGCTGATCTGGGGCGCGGCGGTCACCGGCTTTTTGAAAGCCATCAAAGATATCGAAGTCCGAAACAAGCTTTCGCTTTTCGTTCGCTCTCGCTGGTTTAAGCCGCCGCTCGATGGATCGCGAATGGCGGAACTGATGTATGACGCTATCGTTGCGATGGGCGCCCCAAAACAGCCATCCTCCTCGCTGTTACCAAGAGGGCAGGCTCTCGATCTATTTGTAACGGTCACCGACTATCACGGTTATCAGCACCTTGTTCCCATTCATGATCCTCCGCTCATTCGCGAGCAAGAGCATCATCGCGTCCTCAGTTTTAAATGCCGGCGCAGTCTGAGTGGCGAAGTAGAAAGCGATTTCGAGTTGGGGAATGCGCCGGCGCTCGCTTTTGCCGCGCGCGCCACGTCTTCTTTTCCGGGTGCGTTTCCGCCGGCGCAAATTGCAGAAACGGACGAAATCGTTCGCCGCAAACGCGGCGCTTGGCCTGGCCGCGATGCCTTTATCCAACGCAATTTTCCAGCCGATGGCGCGCACGGCATCGATCCCGCAAAAGTCTGCTTCATCGATGGCAGTGTCCTGAACAATCGGCCTTTTCGGGAAGCGATCTCGGCCATTCATGGCCGCCCTGCTTACCGACAAATCGATCGCCGTCTGGTCTATATCGATCCCGATCCGGTCGATGATCCGTCGGCGGCGCAACGGACGGTTCCGGGATTTTTCTCCACGCTCAAAGGCGCTCTGTCGGATATTCCCCGCAATCAGCCGGTCACCGACGAATTGAGCTGGATTCTCGATTTCAATAATCAGGCGCGCCACCTCAGATCAATTGTTGAAGGTGCGCGGCCGCATGTTCATCGTTTGGTGATGGATATTGTCGCCGAGCCGCCGGATCGGCCGTGGACGGCCGATCAAATCCGGGCGTGGCGCGAACGGGTCAATAACCATGTCGCGGTGGACGCCGGTTTTGCCTATCAGGGGTATGTGCGTCTCAAGCTGGCCACTGTTCGCGCCTTTATCAGCCGACTTGTCATAAACCTGCGTGGTGTTCCCGAGCGATCACCGCATGCACAAGCAATTGCCGATATCATTGATGCGTGGGCCATCCGGGCCGGAATCGTCTATCTGGGAAATGGAGAGGGGCGAGCCGGACACGAGGAGAATCCTAAGGAGACCGTTCCGCGTTGGTTGAAATTTTTCCTGGCGTTCGATGTCGATTATCGCAGGCGACGCTTGCAGTTCCTCATCGAAGGGCAGAATCGATTGTATCAGATGCTCGATCATGAGCGCTTCAAGAACCTTGATCCGGCGCTGGTCGATAGTCTGAAAAGAGGTTTTTACGAACGGCTAGAATGGCTTCGGCGGCGGGAGGACGCTCGCTTCTTCAGCGCCGAAACACATGCCATTGTCAGTCAAATCTTTGCACAGGCGCCGACCGCAGATGACGTCAAACATCGTGACCGATACGCGCAGCGGTTTGCGGAGACGCATGCCGATGCCATCGAGCATCTTGTGGATCGCCTATCTGCGGAAATCGATCTCGATGCAAGCACGCGAGACATTGACGAACTGCTTGCAACCCTAGATCACACTCGCTGGAATCACGACGCAAGGCGTGAAATTCTGGTCAATCATCTTGGTTTTCCGTTCTGGGATGTCCTCACGCTCCCGACTTTGGTGTCGCGGGACGTCGGGGAGTTTCAGGAGATATTGGTCGATCGCATCAGTCCCCAGGATGCGCGAACCCTCAAGGGGTTCAATGGTTCTCAGAGCTTGAAAGGAATTGGGTTCGGGCATTTCGCGGCATTTCTGTCCCGCTCGTATCGGGAGAACGATTATCTGCTGGGCCGCCTTCATTCTGCAGACCGGCTGATCGATATCATCTGCGATTCCGCGGGAATCGATGCCGCAACAGACCTGCCCGGTATTGTCGCACTCAAGAAGCGGGCCTTCACGCAGATACTGAGAGCGGAAAAAAAGTACCTGGTCGAAAGTGCCGCTTTGATTGCCGAGTTGCAGCGTGTCGTTGACGCGATGGCGTGACATGCAACCGCAAGGTTGGCCTTCTCAGAAAGCGATGATGGCAGGCGCGGGGGTGAGTGCTCGCACTTGGTCCCCACTTCTGCTAAAGCATGGTCCGAAACAGCCCGCCGCTGCTATGGTTGCGCGGGTACTCGTTTCCGACAAAGATCATGACGATCAGTGCGATGGCATTCAGGTTTCTGCAACCGTTGCACTCTGGAGGCTGCAGGGCGTGCCTTTTCCGGCGGATCGCCGTGGTACGTTAAATGCCGGCCCGTGGGGGGAATGAATGTTCGATGCGCTTCGCGCATTATCACGCTTTCTCGATGAAAAAATCGGGTGGCGTCGCGTCAGCATCTGCATCAGCCTGATCATCATCACTACTGCGGCAGTGGTGCTCTACCGCATGCTGCATGACATTGATATTGGGGAGGTGATTTCGGCCCTGAAGGCGACCCCGCCCCATGCCATCATCATGGCGGGCCTGTTTGTGGCAGGCGCCTATTTTACCCTCACGTTCTACGACTTGTTCGCGCTTCGAACCGTGGGGGCGGCCCATGTTCCATATCGGATCGCAGCACTCGCGGGATTTACCAGCTATTCGATTGGCCACAATGTAGGGGCATCGGTTCTCAGCGGCGGTGCTGTGCGGTACCGGGTCTATTCGAGTTGGGGTTTGACCGCCATCGATGTTGCCAAGATCTGCTTCGTTGCAGGTCTGACCTTCTGGCTTGGTAACGCGACAGTGCTCGGCATCGGCATTTCAATCGAACCGAGCGCGGCAACCGCGATCGACCAGCTGCCGTCCTGGCTCAACCGGATTTTGGCGATAGGGATTCTATTGATCCTTGCAACCTACGTTGTCTGGGTCTGGCAAAAGCCGCGCGTGATCGGTCGCAGCAATTGGGAGGTGGTCCTGCCAGGGGGCCCGTTGACCTTGCTGCAAATCGGGATCGGTATCATCGATCTGGGATGCTGCGCGCTGGCGATGTACATGCTCCTGCCCAGCGAGCCGCACATCGATTTCATTACCCTGGCGGTCATTTTTGTCACGGCGACTTTGCTTGGATTTGCAAGCGCGGCGCCGGGGGGCCTTGGTGTATTTGATGCCGCGATGCTGGTGGCTTTGTTGCAGTTCGACCGGGAGGGCCTTCTCGCTGGATTGCTGCTGTTCCGTGTCCTTTATTATCTTGTTCCTTTCGCGTTGGCGCTTGCGATTCTTGGAATTCGTGAACTTCTCCTGGATGCCGCGATTATCCATCCGCCAGGGGAAAGTCATGAACAAGAACGCGCCGAAGCGCGTGAGGGATCGTCTGCGTCGGAGCGCATCAAGCCTCACTGATGCTGATCTGCCGATAAATTTGGAGCGTAAGGCGTTCCGATGACTGCGTTTGACGAACATGGCAAGGCGGGGAAGGATCCAGGTCAGTGGAAGAGCCGCCTCGTTGCCGCGCGACCCGTTCTCATCACACTGGCGCTGGTTTTAGCCGCGCTTTTCGCAACGGGGGCGCTGTCTCTCTTCCAAGCACTCGGAGCCTATGCCGTCGTTCTCGCAGTGGTGCTGGTTGGGCGTGGATCAACGGTCGCGACCCGCGAGGTCCTTTTATCGCCCGAACGTAACCGGACGCGGACTTCCGATCCGCTTGTTGACGCAGTTGTCGCCGGACTGCCCGATCCCGTCATCGTACTCGATCGAAATAGCCGCGTGGTTGCGTTCAATGCCAAAGCAAGCGCCATCGCGCCGGCCCTGAACCGGGGCGAACCGGCTTCTCTGGCCCTGCGCGTCCCGGAAGTTGTTGAGGCCATTCGGACTGCCAGCGCTTCAGGCAAGCCGCGGCACGTGGAATTTTCAGAACGCGTCCCGGTCGAGCGATGGTTCGATGTTCATATCATTCCGGTCGATATTGCCGGCGACGTTCGAACCGCCCAGGCGAGTCTGATGCTGATCACTTTCCATGATCTCACGCCCTTGCGTCGGGTCGAGGAAATGCGCGCCGACTTTGTTGCTAATGCAAGCCACGAACTGCGAACGCCGCTTGCGGCCCTGTCCGGGTTCATTGACACGCTACAAGGGCCGGCGCGCGATGACGTGGCGGCGCGTGAGCGCTTCATGGGAATTATGAAGGAACAGGCGAGCCGGATGGCGCGTCTGATTGATGATCTGTTGTCGCTTTCGCGCATCGAACTCAATGCCCACGTGCGGCCGCAAGCGCCCGTCGATCTTGTTGCCGTCGTGCGGCAAGTTGCGGACGCGCTGCAAGTGATGGCGGCTGATCGCCATGTGACGATTGCCATTCAAGCATCGGTCGATCGGTTGATCGTGCCGGGCGACCGCGACGAGCTGACGCGAGTGTTTGAAAATCTTATTGAGAACGCACTGAAATATGGCGCGGCGGGAAAGCGGGTCGATATTACCCTTGACCGCAGAGAGTCTGCCGATGGCCGCGATGAAGCGGTGATTGTGGTGCGCGATTACGGGCAAGGAATTGCCGTGGAGCATCTGCCACGATTGACGGAACGATTTTACCGCATCGATGTCGGGCAAAGTCGGGCGGAAGGCGGAACAGGACTTGGGCTTGCCCTCGTCAAGCACATCATCAACCGCCATCGAGGCCGTCTGACCCTTGAAAGTACGCTCGGATCGGGGGCTGCATTTACGGTTCGATTACACATCTAAAAAGCGGGACGGAAATATAAGAAATATTAGTAATTTCAGATGGTTATGCTGTCATTCAGCCGTCATTGTTCCATCATACAACAATAACATGCGGGACGTAGAGATCCTGCGGCTTCGATTAAACGGAGGGATTACCGATCGAAGCTAAGGGTTCCGTGGCATGAGCCATGTCCTTTGTTCAATTGGGCGAATGCGCCAGCGATGGATTGAGAACTTCGCAGCGATTGAGCACCCCGCCGCACAACACTGGAGGCTTTCCGTGAATTTCACGAAACTGCTAAAAGGCTTCGCTGCGAGCGCAACCGTAATGATGGCTGCTCTTGCTCCAGCCGGCGCCTTGGACATATCCGGCGCCGGCGCAACCTTCCCATTCCCGATCTATGCCAAGTGGGCCGATGTCTACAAAAAGGAGACGGGAAACGGTCTGAATTATCAGTCGATCGGGTCAGGTGGCGGCATTAAGCAGGTCAAAGCCAAGACGGTAACGTTTGGCGCATCAGATATGCCGTTGAAGGCAAACGAATTGGAAAAGGACGGTCTCGTTCAATTTCCGACCGTGATGGGTGGTGTTGTTCCCGTTATTAATGTCGACGGCCTTGGTGCCGGCGATCTTGTGCTTGATGGTCCGACGCTTGCGAAGATCTTTATGGGCGAGATCAAGGCGTGGGATGACGCAGCAATCAAGAACTTGAACCCATCAGCGAAATTGCCTGCCCAGGCGATTGCGGTCGTCCACCGCTCCGATGGTTCGGGAACCACATTCATCTTCACCAACTACTTGTCGAAGGTCAGCCCTGATTGGAAGTCAAAAGTCGGCGAGCAAGTGTCGGTTGAATGGCCGGTCGGCATTGGAGCAAAGGGTAACGAAGGCGTTGCGAACAACGTCACACAAACCAAGGGCTCCGTTGGTTATGTCGAATACGCCTATGCCAAGCAGAACAAGCTTGCATTCACCAAATTGGTGAATAAGGAAGGCAAGGCCGTCTCGCCAACGTCTGAAGCCTTTCAAGCGGCGGCTGCAAGTGCTGATTGGGCCGGCACGCCGGGATTCAATGTGTTGCTGACCGATCAAGCAGGCGCGGGAGCCTGGCCGATTGCCGGCGCAACTTTTATTCTCATCCACAAGCAGCCACAGAATCCCGCGGCAGCAAGCGAGGCATTGAAGTTTTTTGCCTGGGCCTACGCAAAGGGCGCCAAGACGGCTGAGGAACTCGATTACGTTCCCATGCCACCGATGGTCGTCACTGCCATCGAGAAGGTGTGGGCGAGCGAAATCAAGGATGCCAGTGGTAAGCCGCTTTATGCCTTGTCCCACTAAAATCGCAACATGGCTCGAGTTGGCTTGAGCCTGGAGAAGGGCGCCTGCAAGCGCTCTTCAACTCTTTCCGTCCACTTAAATGGATGGCTTCATAGACAACTTTTGTTGCAGCTGTGAGGCCGATCTGATTGGTTCGCCCAGAGCATTCGTTGCCGGCTCAAACAAAGGATAGAGCGCGAGAATGTTTCAACTTTATTTTATCGCGCTCTAAGGAGGCAGCCTCATGATACCGGCCGGGAGGCAACCCGTGGGTGATATGACACTACAGGCGGAGATGCTTGTGTCCGCGGTCCATTCGCCCCGAATGAAAGCGTTGAACCGGTTTCGATTAGGCGACGCGCTGTTTCGGAGTCTGACACGGGCTGCGGCTATCGCCGTATTGGTGATTCTTGGCAGCGTTATTCTTGCTTTGGTTGAGGGTGCCTGGCCGGCATTGCGCACCTTCGGTTTGAATTTTCTGATTGAACAGCGTTGGAACCCGGTCACCGATCAATTCGGCGC
>DATAIA010000498.1:0-2195 GCA_036262895.1 Xanthobacteraceae bacterium | reverse complement strand
TGGCACGACGAGCGCTGAATGTATGACCCAGACGGCACTCGCACACCTCGTGGGCGCTCCTGACGTCCCACAAGACGTATACGATTCGGTTCGGCTGCCTGCGGGCCAAAGCGACTTTACCGTACGCTTCTTTCTTGATCGCTATTTACCAGGTCGGTGCAACCGGCAACCGATGGGAATTGGTCATTCCGAATTTCTGCCAGAAGACTCTGATCATCCGAACGTCAATAGTGGAGTCGTCGCAGTAGCTCATAGAGAGTTAACCCCATGGGGACCTGTAGGTCTGAGCGGGACGGAGAATGCTTGGGTTTGCCATCGCAAAGAGAATCCTCGGACTCACGTGAAAGAACTCTTTTGTATGTCGGCAAGGCCCTTTCCGGTTGAACGCCAGTACATGTCAATCGAGGGCGGTCGCGTGAAAATCGAGTTCGCGTTGGCACCGGATTGAGTCAGGTTTTTGACGCTCGGCCCTACGCCGGGCATCGGTGACAACCGGCTCAGCGAGCGTCGGCTTTCAAGACATGCGAGTGGCTGATTCGGGTCGGCTTCGGCCGACCGCATCGGGCGGCAATCGGCCACGAGCAGCCCCATCTATGTCCTCCGGTGCCGGTAATGAATCCGACAACGGACGCTAGCAATCTGAAACGCGAGCACCGTTAAACCGCAATCCACAATCATAGTTCGGCGCCAAGCGCGCGAGCTGCAAGCCAACACGCCATCCGCGTAGCGCGAAAACCCTTTGACTCGAACTCCTTCGATATCGGGACAAATCCTAAGGAGCGGTAAAACTCCACGGCATAAGGCGAGGCATTTAGCTCAATCGTCTTGGCTTCCGGAAAGCGCGCTTCCACTTCGCCTCTTGCGTACTTCCAGAGACTGCGCCCTATGCCTTGCCGTACCAACTCGGGGTCGACAAAGAACATCTGAACCAAGCTCGGACGAGGCATGAGCAGGAAGCCAAGAAGGCGGTGTTCATTGAAAGCACCGACGCTGTAGGCGCAACTTTCAATACTATTCGAGAGAGCCGAAGCGGAAACAAGCGCGCGATATTCGTTGCAGGCGGCAGAGCTCCAACTTCCGGCAATAAATCGTTCAAAACTCGCAAGCGAGAGGGTCGACACCGCTTCCGCGTTCGATGGTCGAAGTTCACGGATAGTTGGATTCATGGAAAAAGGAGCAGTAGCAGCTTCGCCCATGGCGCGCTGCGCGCCGATAGTGTGACCGACCGCTCGTGATCAGAAAATGGACATCTCGCAAAGTTTAACGGATGACCGCTCAGGGTCGAGGATCGACACCGGCGGCCGGCAAAGCCCGGCCAGAAACGGGCGATCAAACCCGTGCCTGCATCGTCCGCTATCGAGCACTGAACGGCATTTAGACAAGTCGGCTAGGCGTTTCACTTAACGTTAACGCCCATTCCTGCACCCTCTCTAAACACGCGATGCGAGAAGCCTGACCCCGACAATCCCGAATACGATGGCGAGGCATCCTTCCATTGCGCGACGGGTCCGCACGTACATCCGGCGAGCCGAGTCCATGGAGAACAGGACGGCGTAACCGCCAAACACCAGACATCCAATGACCGCACAGCCTGGAATTACAGCTCCATGGGCAGATCCCGAACTGTTCGAAGAGAGAGCGACGATCGAAACCCACACGAGGATGGCCTTTGGATTGGTGAGGTGCAGCAACGCTCCACGCGTGTAGAAGCTTGTCAACGGCGGTATGCGTTGCGCCTTCAATGGCGATGCAACTGCCGTTGCAAGGGCGGAGCGTCCAGATTTGAAGGCGAGCCACAGGAGGTACAGACCACCGAAAATCTTGACCGCAATGATGAATTGAGACCAGGCGATGAGGGCAGCCGACACGCCTAGCGCTGCCACCGTCGCCCAAAACATCGACCCTGAAATGACACCAAGCGCAAACACCAACGCCGAATTCCGGCCATGATTGGCCGCTATGGACATAATCGCGAGATTACTCGGCCCGGGGCTCGCCACGCCAACGAAATACGCCGTATAAGCCAGCAGCAGGTTCGCCGAGAAGAATGTGTTTCCAGTCATGTCGGACCTCAAGATGGGCAGAGCAACAAGATTATTGATGGATGAGCGCAATGTGCCATAGACAGTCACCTAGGCTGGACCGGATAGCATCACACTGCCAATCTGACCGGAGATGCAAACAACAGTCACCGT
>DATAIA010000497.1:0-10910 GCA_036262895.1 Xanthobacteraceae bacterium | reverse complement strand
CGACGCGACCGACTGGACGTTTGCAGAGGCCTCCTCGGAAGCATCCGCCACCATCATCGATAATTGCTGAGTGGTATCCGCCGTCTTGTTGAGAGAATTGGCGGCCGAAGCAAGTTGCGTGGACGCAGATGATACGGTGTCCACGATTTCACCCACCGCCGATTGGAATTCATCGGCAAGCTTGTGCATTTCGGTTTTGCGCTGGGCAGCAATACGTATCTCAGACTGCTTCTGTTCGGCTTCCATCTTTTCGATACGAAGCAGGTTCTCTTTGAAGGTGTTTGCCGCATTGGCGGCGTTGCCGACTTCATCGCCGCGGCCGAGGAAGGGAACCTCAACCTGCTTGTTGCCACTACCAAGTTCCGTCAACACGTCGGCAATTTTCCGGATGGGGCGTGCAATCGAAATTGCACCAAAAAAGGCCGATCCGATTAGAACGATCATCACCATGGCTCCAAGCGCCACAGCTATTCGGCCTGCGTCTATGATAGCGGCAGCAGCGCTGGCTTTTGCTTCTTCATTGGAGCTTTTGGCAAGCTGAACAATATTCTCCAGCAATGCGTTAATTTCATTAACGATCGGAGGCATCCGATTCCGGTAGAGATCGTCGATTTGCTCCGCCAGCTTGGAAGCGGTCTGCTGCAACGACTGGTACTCGGTGGCTATCGTGCGCAAGTGGTTGACTGCATCCGCCGCCTCTTTTTCATTGGCAAGGGCAATCACATAAGCATGTTTGAGCAACTCCGCCGTCTTCTCTGAGGTGCGTTTCGCGATCTCCACCTGCTCCTTCTCGCCTCGATATTCAAATCGCCAAGAGGCAGCGCGAGTGGCGTTAAAACTGGAGTTTGCCTCGATGAGATCCATTTCGATCTCGTTGCGGTCAGCCGGATTCAGCCGCCACAATATTTTCATTAGCGCTTCGTGGCTCTTCGACCAATTTGCGGCGATCGCGTTGCGTTTATCGATGGTTTCGATAGCCTGTGCCTGCATCTTGGCGATCTCGCCCGCAGCAGCGCTATACTGATCGGTCTGTTGTTGGATTTTTTGCAGCCGCTCGCGGTTTTCCGGTCGTTTCGACAGCTTCAGCGCTTCATCGAGTTCGGAAATGCCATGTTTGGTGTTTTCAACAAGGAGTGTTGCACTTTTGCTCAACTCTTCGGCGGTATGCGAATATCGAATGTCCCTGGCGTTTATCTGGAGCCGCCGGCTGGAATTTTCGGCCGCCATCGAATGTAGAACCAGCGATTGCTGGCGATTTGCATTCTCGTTCTGTTGAGCGACAGATGCTTCAGTCAGGAGCTGGTTGACAATCGTGCCGGCCACGAGAAGCACCCCCAACCCGGAACTGATCGCGAGCTTGGTGCCGATGCGGAATTTGAGCTTTGGCATTTTAAGCTTTAGGGCGGTCATTTCTGCTCCGATGAGCTGCGACTCAATATGGATTCGCGGCGCGATTTTTGGCTGAAAGTACCTGTGCCGACAGCAGGGCCGCCGGCTAAAATTCGTCCCTGGTCGGCGATCTCGGCGCTATGATGGCTCTTGTTAAGGAATATCGCGCAGAAATTAATGTTTTCTAACGTTGGGTTATTCACGCGCGAGAAATTTGCTAGGCCAGATCAGAGCAATTGTCCGGCATCGTCAATTCGCTATGTAAGCTTCATGCCAAACCGACTTGTTAAATCGATTTGGCCATATCGCGCAGTTTGAATTTCTGAATTTTACCGGTGGAGGTCTTCGGGATTTCCGCAAACACGATATGCCGCGGGCATTTGTAGCTCGCGAGATTGTTCCGGCACCAGCTCATGAGCTCCTCGGAGGTCGCGGCCATGCCGTCTTTCAGTTCGATAAATGCGCAAGGGGTCTCGCCCCATTTTTCATCAGGCTTTGAGACGACCGCAACTGCGGCAACGGCCGGGTGCTTGTAAATGGCGTCTTCGACTTCAATCGAAGAAATGTTCTCGCCGCCGGAAATGATGATGTCTTTCGAGCGATCCTTGAGTTGGATATAACCATCGGGGTGCATGACACCGAGGTCGCCGGAATGAAACCACCCGCCGGCAAATGCCTTGTCCGTTGCTGTTTTGTTTTTAAGATAGCCGCGCATTACCACATTGCCGCGGAACATGACTTCGCCGATGGTCTCGCCGTCCCGGGGAACAGGGACCATCCGGTCCGGATCCATCACTTCCAACCCCTCAAGGGGCACGTAACGCACGCCTTGGCGGGCTTTCTTGGCGGCCTGTTCGAGTCCTGCCAGCCTTTCCCATTCTTGGTGCCAGTCGTTGATCACCGCGGGGCCGTAGGTTTCGGTCAGGCCGTAAAGATGGGTGACGTTAAAGCCTGCCTCCTTCATGGCGGCGAGCACCGCTTCGGGCGGTGGCGCTGCGGCGGTGAAGAAATCCACCATATGGGGGAGAGGCTGTTTTTCGGCTTTCGGCGCGTTCAGCAAGGTCGCCATCACAATCGGCGCACCGCACAGATGGGTCACTTTTTCATCGGCGATCAAGTCATACATGGCCTTGGCGCGGACCTGCCTCAAACAGACATGCGTGCCGGCCACGATCGAGATCGACCAGGGAAAGCACCAGCCGTTGCAGTGAAACATCGGCAGCGTCCACAAATAGACCGGATGCTTGCCCATCCCGCAGGTCACGATATTGCCTAGCGCCAGCAGGTAGGCGCCCCGATGATGGTAGACGACGCCTTTGGGATCGCCGGTGGTGCCGGATGTGTAGTTGAGCGAGATCGCGTCCCATTCGTCATTCGGCATCTGCCAGGCAAAGTCGGCAGCGCCTTCTTCCAGGAAACTTTCATAATCGATCGAGCCGAGGCGTTCGCCCGCTCCGGTGAATTCCGGATCGTCATAATCGATGACGAGCGGTTTCACCTTGGCCAACGCCAGCGCTTCTTTGATGGTTTTGGAGAACTCCCGGTCGGTGATCAGCACCTTGGTCTCGGCGTGATCGAGGCCGAACGCGATAATGGCCGCATCGAGCCGGGTATTGATCGTGTTGAGAACCGCACCCGTCATCGGCACACCGTAATGCGCCTCCAGCATCGGCGGTGTATTCGCCAGCATGACGGAAACCGTATCGCCGCGCTTAATGCCACGGTTTGCAAGCGCTGAGGCAAGTTTCCGCGCGCGGGCATAGAATTCGGCATAGGTCCGGCGCTGAGCCCCATGAACGATCGCCGGATGATGCGGAAACACCTCCGCTGCACGCGCCAGGAACGATAACGGCGTCAGTGCCTGGAAGTTGGCGGGGTTTTTATCGAGATCGATATCGTAAGGGGTGATCATGGCGTTACTCGTTTCCCTTCTCATAGCCTATCGAAGAGTGAGGGATTGGATCAATGGGGGCATGGCCTTGCAGGCAATGGCCGCTAGAATGAGAGGGCTTAAGGGGGCGCCTTGGTTTGTTTGTAACGTGGTTTGGAGGATGGCATGAAGGCGCGTGCAGGCAGCCGTTATGACGAGGTCTATGCCCGTTCGATGCGAGACCCGGAGGGGTTCTGGGCGGACGCTGCTGCCGGGATCGACTGGTATAAGCCGGCTGACAAGATTTTTGATCCCGCCGCCGGCATATACGGGCGCTGGTTCGTCGGGGCGAGCTGCAATACCTGCTTCAACGCGGTTGATCGCCATGTCGCGCGCGGCCGCGGCGCGCAGCCGGCCCTGATTTACGACTCGCCGCTCACCGGAACCAAGCGCACGCTAACCTACTCGGAACTGCTGACCGAAGTGCAGACGCTTGCCGCGATCCTGAGCGAGAAGGGGGTCGAGAAGGGCGATCGGGTGATCCTGTACATGCCGATGGTGCCTGAAGCCGTCATCGGCATGCTGGCAACGGCGCGGATCGGGGCCGTTCATTCGGTCGTATTTGGTGGATTTGCTCCGCGTGAACTGGCGACGCGGATTGATGACGCCAAGCCTAAGCTCGTTCTTTCCGCATCCTGCGGGATCGAGCCCGGCCGCGTCGTCACGTACAAAAATCTGCTTGATGAGGCGATTTCGCTTGCATCTTCCAAGCCGGAGACCTGCATCATTCTGCAGCGGCCCCAGGCGCAGGCAAATCTAACACCGGGACGCGATTACGATTGGAGCGCGCTGCGTGCCGACGCGCTTGCCGCGGGCAAGGCCGCCGATTGTGTCCCGGTTGCCGCGACCGATCCGCTTTACATTCTCTACACATCCGGCACCACCGGTCAGCCCAAAGGCGTTGTGCGCGACAATGGCGGCCATATGGTCGCGTTGAAATGGTCGATGCAACATCACTACGGCGTGGAGCCCGGCGAGGTGTTCTGGGCTGCTTCAGATGTGGGCTGGGTCGTCGGTCACAGCTACATCGTTTATGCGCCGCTGTTTCATGGCTGCACCAGCGTGCTTTATGAAGGTAAGCCGATCGGAACGCCGGATGCCGGGGCCTTCTGGCGCGTCATTTCCGAGCACGGTTGCGTGGCCATGTTCACCGCACCAACCGCATTCCGCGCGATCCGGAAAGAGGATCCGGAGGCGAAATTATTGAAAACCGACGATCTCTCCAGGTTCCGGACGTTGTTTCTGGCCGGTGAGCGCGCCGATCCGGACACCGTTAAGTGGGCAGAGCAGGCGCTTAAAAAACCGGTGATCGATCATTGGTGGCAGACCGAAACGGGGTGGGCGATTGCGGGCAATCCGGTTGGGCTCGGAGCGCTGCCGGTCAAGCATGGCTCGCCTACCGTTGCGATGCCGGGCTATCAGGTCGAGATTGTCGATGAGATGTGTCAGCCCGTTGCAGCAAGCACGATGGGCTCCATCGTGATCAAGCTGCCGCTCCCGCCCTCGTGCTTGCCCACGCTGTGGCGTCAGGATGAGCGTTTCAAGGAAAGCTACCTCGCGGAGTTTCCGGGCTATTACAAGACCGCGGACGCCGGGTTCATGGATGACGACGGCTATCTGTTCATCATGGGGCGCACCGACGACATCATCAATGTCGCGGGGCATCGGCTTTCGACCGGTGGCATGGAAGAGGTGCTCGCCTCGCATCCCGATGTGGCGGAATGCGCAGTGATCGGCATCAAAGATTCGCTTAAAGGCGAGGTTCCATGCGGATTCATTGTGCTCAAGGCAGGCGTGCGCCGTAGTCCCGGCGAGATCGAAGCCGAGATCGTCAATCTGGTTCGCGAGCGGATCGGGCCGGTTGCGGCGTTCAAAATCGCGATTGTTGTCAATCGGCTGCCAAAAACCCGGTCGGGAAAAATTCTGCGCGGAACGATGAAAAAAATTGCCGACGGGGATGTGTGGACCCTGCCGGCAACGATTGAAGACCCGGTGGTGCTAGACGAAATTGGCGCTGTCTTGAAGCAGCGCCAATCCGCATGATCAGATTTACGCCGCGCGCACGGTGATCAGGAATTTCTCGACTTCCGTTTTCAAGCGCGTGTTTTCGCTTGCTAACGATTGCGCCGAACTATGCACCTGCGCGGATGCCGAACCGGTTTCGATCGCGCCCTGATTGACTTCGGCAATATTGCTGGCGACACCCGTGGTGCCATGCGCCGCCTTCTGGATGCTCCCCGCGATTTCGGTGGTGACGGCACCCTGCTCTTCGATTGCTGAAGTGATCACAGTGGTGATTTCCGAAATGCGGCCGATGGTTCCGCTGATTTGCTTGATCGCATCGACCGACTCTTCCGTTGCCGATTGCATCTGCGCGATCTGGCTGCCGATTTCGTCGGTCGCCTTGGCCGTTTGCGTGGCAAGCGCTTTGACCTCTTGCGCGACCACCGCAAAGCCGCGGCCGGCATCGCCGGCGCGTGCCGCTTCGATCGTGGCATTAAGAGCAAGCAGATTTGTTTGCTCGGCGATTGCCGTAATCAATTTGACGACGTCGCCAATCCGATTGGCCGCTTTCGAGAGTTCGCCGATCCGGGTGTCGGTCCTTTGTGCGTCGGCCACGGCCTGCTGAGCGATCTTGTTTGATTCCTGGACTTGGCGGGCGATCTCCTGGACGGACGCATCGAGCTCGTCAGTTGCGGTTGCGACCGAGTGTACGTTGGTTGAAGCTTCTTCGGAAGCGCTTGCCACGACGCCTGACAGTTGCTCCGTGCTTTGAGCGGTGCGGGTGAGGGTTTCCGCAGTCGCTTCAAGCTCGGTGGACGCGTGTGCAACGGTTTCGATGATGTGACCGATCGCAGCTTCGAAATTATCCGCCATTTTTTTCATCTCGGCTTTGCGCTCGAGTGCCGCCGCCTGCACGCGCGCCGCTTCCTGCTCCGCCTCGAGACGGAGCTTTTCCGCGGCGTTAATTTTGAAGGTCTCGATCGCAACGGCCATTTCGCCGAGTTCGTCCTTTCGCTCGGTGCCGGGCACCGTCACATTCAGATCTCCCGATGCAAGCTTGTCCATGGCGTCGGTCATCACCGATAGCGGCCGTGAAATGGAGCGGCCAATCACAAAACTCAGGCCGGCCATGGCAAAAATGACAAAACCAATCAGTGCCTTCATCTTTGATTCGCAGTCGACACGCACGGCTTCATTGGTGGCATTTGCATTCGCCAAGGTTTTGGTGACTGTCGCCTGGACGGCATCGATAACCGGGTCAAATGCCGCATAGGCCTCAGAGGTTGCCTTTTGCTGGGTGACGATGACACGCGCGGTTTCCATCCAGGCAAAAAAATCGCGTTGATAGGCGGCGAGTTTTTGCGTGAGGTCAGTTTTGGCTTCCGCCGGTAAAATAGTGGCGGCCAATGTGATCGCGAATTCTCCCGCTCGTTTTTTGATTTCGTCGCCGTATTTTGGGTCGTGGCGCAGCATGAAATCTTTTTCATGCCTGCGCATCATGAGCATTGTTATAAGAAGCTGCGGCTCATCTAGCGCGGTAAGTTTGCTTTCGATGTCATGGACCGATTTCCGCAACACGCCTTCGAGGCCCGAATTCTCATCGAGGCCGAGCCGGCGCCGGGCCTCCGTCATTGCGATGAAATGTTTGGTATATTCACCAAAGCCGTTTCGAATCGTTTCGATTTTCTGGTTGAGTTCGGTAAGGCCCGCATTCCGCACCTGGCGTTGGATGCTATCCAAATCGCCAACAATCGATTTTGATAATTCGCTGTGCCGTGTGGCGTATTTTTCGTCGCTGCGAAGGAAAAAGTCTTTTTCCGCGCGGCGGGCTTCCAGCATCTCAGTCGAGATCTTATTCATGATCTCAGACATAGCGTAAGCCTCTGCCGCCAGTTCACGGTAGTGCCTCTGCGAGGACATTCCCAGCTGATAGATTATTCCAATAGTAATAAGACCGAGAATGCCGACGACACTTATGGCGACGACTTTATGCCAGATACGGATATTCAACATACGAGGGGGACTTTCTTGGCGATCAGTTCCGTGAAAATGCGGAAAAACGCTGATAATAAAGACGGCAGAGATACCTCTGCTCCAATCAAGGGGCGCGACGTACTCTCGGACCTTTAAAATTTTGTAAAATAAATCGGTTACGCAAGTATGAATTTCATTTTGGCATGCGCGCGCGGGTTGGTTGCGGGGCCACCAACGCATGGAATCATAGAATCAAGCCATAAAACAACCGCCACGGGTGGCGGCAAAGCGATCTGACTATTTCTCCTTAGTCTTTGCTTGCCGCCATCCGGCTCAGCCGCAGGATTTGGCTATCTCTGAACCCGGGATGGCTACGAGGCCTTCAGAGATCAGCTTACGCCGCACGAACCGTGATCAGGAATTTCTGGACTTCCATTTTCAACCGGGTGTTTTCGTTTGCCAGCGATCGCGCAGAACTGAGCACCTGCTCAGATGCGGAACCCGTTTCGGCTGCACTCTGGCTTACCTCGTTGATATTGCTGGCGACGTCAGAGGTGCCTTTTGCCGCCTGCTGAATATTGTTGGCGATTGCGGCGGTAACAGCGCCTTGTTCCTCGACTGCGGCTGCAATCAAGCCCGTGATTTCGGAGATACGGTTGATTGTTCCATTAATTTGCTTGATCGCTCCGACCGACTCTTCCGTCGCTGATTGCATGTGTGCGATCTGGCTGCCGATCTCGTCAGTCGCTAATTTGTCAGCCGCCGTTAAGCCGCTGCCGCAGCTAAAGACAGTAGCGGAAAGCAGCCCTTTGGGTCTATTGCTCGCCTTCGCTCTTTCCGCCGAGTTTTTTAAGCTTGGCAAAGACCGCACTGACGTCGAGCTCTTCCGAGGACTTTCCGGCCCCCTGTTCGGCAAGCGCCTCCGCTGTCGTGACCTCGGCCGGAAGCAGGGTGGAGCCGCGATCGGCGCCCACATCAACCGGTTTTTCCTTGGCGGCGCGCATCACTTCCATATCGAGATCGGTCTGCGAGCACAGGCCGAGCGTGACCGGATCCATCGGGGTGAGGTTCGGCGCATTCCAGTGACTACGGTCACGAATGGCCTGAATGGTTGATTTCGTCGTTCCAGCCAGCCGCATGATCTGGCTATCCTTGAGCTCGGGATGGTTACGGATCAGCCACAGAATGGCATTCGGCCGATCCTGCCGCCGCGACACGGGGGTATATCGGGGGCCCTTTTTGGCCTTGGCTTCCGGCAGACGTACCCGGGATTCCGCAAGCTTGAGGCGGTGATCGGGATTTGTTTCGGCAACATTGATTTCATCGCGGCTCAGTTGCCCGGTCGACACGGGGTCGAGACCCTTGATGCCCTGCGCGGCATCGCCATCGGCGATAGCCTTCACCTCAAGCGGGTGCAGCTTGCAGAAGTCCGCGATCTGGTCGAACGACAGAGCCGTATTTTCGACCAGCCAGACGGCTGTCGCTTTTGGCATAAGCGGCGGGTTCGTCATGGCAAAATCTCCTTTGTGCTTCGCCCGCCCGGTCTAGGGGGCGAAGCCTGGCGTCATCGGGGATGACAGGAAGTTATGCGGAATATAGGGGCCCTTTGGGGCTCTGTCCAATCCCCCTCGGCAACCCCTTGGCGCGCACTCCAATAGAACAAGGGGGCAAACCGATATTCACCATACGCTGCCCAAAAGCATTCCCTTGAGGGAAGCTCGATTATGCGTCAAAGAATTGCGTTGTATTGCCGCGCTTGACAGGCAGCTTGTGAGCGTCCCATGTCGAGTAATCATTCATCCGCCGGCCCGAGTCGCGCATGACCGCCTCCATTAATCCGCCTTCGACCGACACCAAGCCGCAGCTTCATGTGCTGTTGTGCTCGCCCCGCGGCTTCTGTGCCGGTGTGGTCCGGGCCATCGAGACCGTCGAGCGCGCCATCAACCTCTATGGACCGCCGGTCTATGTCCGGCACGAGATCGTCCATAACCGCTATGTGGTGGAAAGCCTGAAGGCGAAAGGCGCGGTGTTTGTCGAGGAACTCGATGAGATACCCGACACCGATGCCCCCGTCGTGTTTTCGGCGCACGGCGTGCCGCGTGCGGTGCCGGATGAGGCTATGCGCAGGCGCTTCTTTGCGCTCGATGCCACCTGTCCGCTGGTGACCAAGGTGCACCGCGAGGCGGAAATTCATTTCCGCCGTGGCCGCGAAATCGTTCTGATCGGGCATGCCGGTCATCCGGAGGTTGTCGGCACGCTCGGCCAATTGCCGGCGGGCGCGATCACGCTGGTGCAGACGGTCGACGAAGTGGAAGCCTTTGCGCCCCGCGATGCCGCACAACTTGCCTATGTGACGCAGACCACGCTTTCGTTCGACGATGCCGCGGAAATCGTTGAAGCGCTCAAACGCCGCTTTCCCAAAATCGTCGGCCCCCACAAGGACGACATCTGTTACGCCACGACAAACCGTCAGCAGGCAGTCAAGCGGGTCGCGCCGCAGGTCGATGCGATGATTGTTGTCGGTGCACCGAACTCCTCCAACTCGCAGCGTCTGAAAGAGGTCGCCGAGCGCGCCGGTTGCCCCTATGCCGTTCTGGTGCAGCGCGCGCAGGAGCTTGACTGGAGCCGGTTCGAAGGCATTCGCAATCTCGGCATTACGGCTGGCGCCTCGGCGCCGGAAGTGCTGGTCGAAGAAATCATGGGCGCGTTTGCCGCGCGTTATGAATTGATCATCGACACGGTAACAGCCGTCGACGAGGACGTGTTCTTTCCGTTACCCCGCCCGCTCAGGGATGCCAAAGCCGCAGAGTAGGACGCAATGGCCGTCTACACCGATGTGGCTGCGGACGATCTGACCGCTCTGCTTGCCGGTTACGATATCGGCGAATTGCTCGCTTATAAGGGCATTGCGGAAGGTGTCGAGAATTCCAATTTTCTCCTTCATACGAGCCGCGGCTATTTCATCCTGACGCTCTATGAGAAACGCGTGGCGCCAGCCGATCTGCCGTTTTTTCTCGGGCTAATGGAACATCTCGCCACTCGCGGATTGAATTGTCCGCAGCCTGTCAAAAATAAAAACGGCGTGGTTCTTGACGAGGTGGCCGGCCGCCCGGCCGCGATCGTGACATTTCTGGACGGAATGTGGATCCGTCGGCCGAGCGCGCTTCATTGCGCGGCCGTTGGCACCGCCATGGCGCAACTGCACATCGCGGGATCGGATTTTTCCTTAAAGCGCGCCAATACGCTGTCGGTAAAGGGCTGGCGTCCGTTGTTTGAACAAGCGGCCGGACGCGCCGACGCGGTCAAGGCGGGCTTGCAGGACACAATCGCCAAAGAGCTTTCATACCTTGAGCGAATATGGCCCGAGGATCTGCCGCAAGGCGTCATTCATGCGGATCTTTTCCCGGATAATGTGTTCTTCCTCAATGAGCGATTATCCGGCCTGATCGATTTTTATTTCGCCTGCAACGATGCGCTCGCTTACGACATCGCCATAAATCTCAACGCGTGGTGTTTCGAAGCTGACCATTCGTACAACGTGACCAAAGGCCGGGCCCTGTTACAGGCCTATAACAAGGTGCGTCCATTATCGGCTGTCGAATGCGAGGCATTG
>DATAIA010000496.1:0-11182 GCA_036262895.1 Xanthobacteraceae bacterium | reverse complement strand
GACATTCGGTTGCGGATTCTTTTCATTGAAAATGTAAATGCCTTTGACGTAACTCTCCGCCGTCATCGGACTTTCGACCGAAACCGTCAAAGGCACGGCATTGCCGTTCTCGACGATGGGCGGAAGTTCAAGTCTGACTTTGCCGGAATTGATCGTCGCGTCACCGGTAATTTCGCGGATTGCCGCCGCCATCGTTTGAGGTGTGGCACGCGCCTCATTTGGCGTCATGACCGGCATGATCGTGAAAGCGCCAACCACTCCCGTTGATGCAATCAAAAATCGACGCCGCGTCACGATTGTATCGCGGGGCAAGCTTGCTATCGCTTTTTCCGTCTTATTTGATTTGGTGGACATGGATTTTAGTCTCGCAATGTTGTCAGAAATGCCACGACGTCTTCAATTTGCTCGGCCGATAATACCGGCTTTCCGCGAAAGGCCGGCGCAACGTGATTGAGTGCGTCGATCCGATAATACGACGGCATGATCGTAGCCGGGTTAATCCGGCTTGCGTCCACCATGCGCATCCGCAATTGAGCCTCGGTCCATCTGGAGCCGCTGCCGGCAAGATCCGGGCCGATCGTGCCCTGGAATTTTTCCTCCGAAAACGGTCCTGGATGACACAACAAGCAAAGGCCCGCACGGCGGTTGAGAACGATTGCCTTGCCGCGCGCGGGATCGCCGCGATGCCCAGTCAGCGGGGCGGGGATCGAATCCCCGACGACATTGTACTGTACAAGTGAAGGTTCTGCGCCCCAAACGCAGAGGCCGGTGCTCGCGGCAACAAATAACCCCGCGATACCGCCCAGGCACAGACGCGCCGCAACGGCGCGAACCAAGGCAATGTGCGCGAGCTTCTTAACCAAATACTTCCGCTGTGATCGATTTATACGATGCTTCAGCATAGGTGGCCTCAAGCGCACGGACACTGCGTGGCGCGTCGGCAGGGCTCGTCCCGCCGGCTCCTTCCACGTCGACGAATTGACCTTCAACCGGCCGATAGACCCCGGCGATCGAGATGCCGTAATCCGGCGCGATCAGACTATGGCAGGTATTGATCAACTTGGTGGGTGACGGAGTTTCGCCGCGCAATCGCGCCAAGACTGCGATGGCGCATGCCTTGGCCTGGGCGTTAGCGGAGAAAGCTGATTTCGCCATTGCTCCGCTGATGGCCGCGTCGCCGATCACATGGATGTTCGGTTGGAGCCGCGATTCAAACGTGATGGGATCAATCGGACACCATCCGGTTCGATCCGCCACGCCCGCGATTTCCGCAATCCGAGCCGCCTTTTGCGGTGGGATCACATTGACGACGCTCGCCTTATGCTCCCCGAAATCTGTCGTGACGGTGTTTGTTGCAGGATTGACTGAAACAACTTTTCCGTCATTGGACAACGATTGCCATTCGATGATGCCGGGGTAAAGTTCGCGCCACGCTGCCTGAAATAATTGCTGCTGCGAAAAACTATCTTTCGCATCCAGAATGATCAGCTTGGAGCGAGGCTTCTGAGTTTTGATGAAGTGTGCAATCAGGCTTGCGCGCTCGTATGGCGCAGTCGGACAACGAACCGGATTGGCCGGCACGGAAATGATAACCAGCCCGCCGTCATGCATCGCTGCAAGCTGTCGTCGCAGCAGGAGTGTCTGTTCTCCAGCCTTCCAGGCATGCGGCATTTTCTCGGCCGCTGCTTCATCATAGCCCTTGATTGTGTTCCATCGAAAGTCGACGCCCGGCGCTAGAACCAGCCGGTCATAAGGAAAGGTAATGTCGCCATCGACGGTCACTGTGCGCGTCTGCGGGTCGATCTTGGTTGCCGGTCGGAACACCAGGGCGACGCCTACCGCGCCCAGAGCTTCGTAGTTGAAGCGTTGCTCGCGGATGTCGCGCAATCCGGCGATGACTGCGTTGCTTGAAGGGCAAGCGTAAAAAGTCGGGTTGGTTTCAACCAAGATTACGATGTTCTTGCGATCAGCAAGTTTGATTTGCCGTGCGCAGGTAGCGCCCGCAAAACCGCCGCCCACCACGACAATGCGCGGTCCGCCTCCCTGTGCGAATGCCGGCAATGGCAACGCGGCCGCAAGCGCTGCTGCCGTGCCGGTTCGCAGAACGTTCCGCCGTGTTACTTTTTTAATCATCAGAGGCGGAGTCCAGTTGCTGCTGTTGTGCGGCGAGCCAAACGGCGATGGCGTGAATTTCCTCTTCGGAAAAACCGCGTGCGATGCGTTCCATGATGGTTGACGGCCGTTGACCGCTCCGAAAAGCCTGCATGGCGGATTCAATTTCGCGGGGATCGCGCCCGGCAAGGCGCGTAAAAGGAATTTTAAATTTGATGCTCGTCTTTTCGCTCATCGGATGACAGCCTGAACAAGCGGTGGCACCCGCGGGCGGTTCAAGCGAAGCGGCGCTTGCCACGCCCGTTGGAAGCGCGAGCAGCGTCAATCCGATGCAAACGATAAAAGCGGCGGGAAAGACCGCACGCGAGACATGCATTGCAAGCTCTTTGTGAAAAAGGAGCGGCGGCCGCTGACCGCCGCTCCGATGATTTAATGCGATCACTTTTAGTAGGTTCAATTATGCCGAACGCAGATCGTGGTGCTTCAGCGGCAACGTGCGGATACGTTTGCCGGTTGCCGCAAAGATGGCGTTGAGAACCGCCGGCGCCGCGACGAAAATCGTCGGCTCGCCAACGCCGCCCCAGAACCCGCCCGAGGGCATGACGATGGGTTCGACCTTCGGCATCTCGTCCATGCGCAGGACGTTGTAGTCGTCGAAGTTCGTCTGTTCGATCTGGCCGTCCTTCACCGTGCATTCGCCATAAAGCGCGGCTGAGAGGCCGTAGACGAATGAACCGCAAATCTGCCGTTCGATCTGGGCCGGATTGACGGCGTGTCCCGGATCCGTTGCCGCAACAATGCGATGGACCTTGAGCTTGCCGTTTGTGACGGAGATTTCCGCGCACGCCGCGACATAGCTGCCGTATCCCATCTGCTGAGCAAGTCCGCGGAACACGCCTGCAGGGGCCGGAGTGCCCCAGCCCGCCTTTTCCGCAACCGCATTGAGCACCGCGAGATGCTTGGGATGGTTCGCCATCATTTTGCGGCGGAACTCAAGCGGATCTTTGCCTGCTGCATGCGCCATTTCGTCAATAAAGCATTCGAGATAAATGGCATTCTGGTTGTTGTTGACGCCGCGCCAGAAGCCCGGCGGCACATGCGGGTTACGCATTGCATGGTCGATCAGCACGTTCGGCACATCGTAACCCAGCACGCCTTCGGCTCCGCCCGGATTGAGGCCCTGGAAAACGATCGGATCGCGTCCGCTCTTTTCCATGCGTGCGGGAAACGCCGCGATCAGGATCGATTGGCCGGAAATGCGCATGCGCAAGCCGGTGAGATTGCCTTGCGCGTCGAGCGCACCCACCATTTTGCATTGGGTGATCGGGTGATATTTGCCGTGGGTCATGTCTTCTTCACGCGACCACAACAGTTTCACCGGCGTGCCCGGCATTTGTTTGGCAATCGTGACGGCCTGACGGACGTAGTCGGTAAAGCCGCGCCGGCCAAAGCCGCCGCCGAGCAGCACTTTATGGACATCGCACTTGGCTACAGGCAAGCCTGACGCTTCGGCTGTTGCCGCAAGCGCGGCCATGCCGTTTTGTGTCGGGCACCACACCTCGCACTTGTCGGGCGTGTAAAGTGCGGTTGCGTTCATCGGCTCAAGTGTTGCGTGATTTTGGAAGGGATAGGCGTAAACCGCCTCAACTGTTTTTGCAGCACCTGCGATTGCGGCTTTGATGTCGCCTTTTTCGTTGCCGAGAAATGCGTCGTTGGCCTCGAGGCCTGCCTTCAATGTCTCGGCAATCGAGGCGCTTGAGACTTTGGCGTTCTCGCCTTCGTCCCAAACAATCGGCAATGCATCGAGTGCGGTCTTGGCGTTCCACCAGGTGTCGGCGACAACTGCAACGGCGCTGTCTCCAACTTGAAGGACTTGTTTGACGCCGGGCATCGAACGCACCTTCGCGTCATCGAAGCTTTTCACCTTGCCGCCGAACACGGGGCAGTCTTTGATTGCTGCGTTGAGCATCCCCGGCAATTTGAGATCGATGCCGTAGATCTGCTTGCCGGTAACCTTGTCGGCCGTGTCGAGCCGCTTAAGCGGCTTGCCCGCAATTTTCCAGTCCTTTGGATCCTTGAGGGTAATGTCTTTCGGCACTTCAAGCTTCGCGGCGGCTTCCGCCACTTTGCCGTAAGTCGTGGTGCGCCCCGACGGTTTGTGCGTGATCACGCTGTTGGCCGCACTGCACTCTGCGGCCGGCACTTTCCATTCGTTCGCCGCGGCCTGAATCAGCATCATGCGCGCCGCTGCGCCACCCTTTCGGACATAGTCGTTGGATTCGCGAATGCCGCGGCTGCCACCGGTGGAAAATTCGCCCCAGATCTGATTGCGGGCGACATTGGTGCCGGGCGTTGGATATTCGGTCGTGACTTTCGACCAGTCGCATTCAAGTTCCTCGGCGACAAGCTGAGAGAGGCCGGTAAGAGTGCCTTGTCCCATTTCAGACCGGGCAATGCGGATGACGACGGTATCGTCGGGGCGGATCACAACCCAGGCACCGATTTCGGGCGAGCCGTCCGCGGCGCGCACGACAGTTGGTCCATACGGCAGGCTCAGACCGAGCATCAGGCCGCCGCCTGCGGCAGCCGAACTGACGAGGAAGGAGCGGCGATTAATCGTTGGGATCATGTTCATGATGCGCCTCTCCTTATGCCGCGGTCGCTGCGGCATGCACCGCCGCGCGCACTTGCTGATAGGTACCGCAACGGCAGATATTCGTAATCGCCGCATCGATATCGGCGTCGGACGGTTTTGGTTTTTCTTTCAGGAGAGCAGTCACCGCCATGATCATGCCACTCTGGCAGTAGCCGCATTGCGGCACGTCGAGTTCGAGCCACGCTTTTTGAACCTGATTGAGTACGCCGTTCTGGGCGACCCCTTCAATTGTTGTGATCTGTTTGTCGACCGCGTCACTGGCGAGCATGCCGCAGGAGCGGGTTGCGACTCCATCGATATGGACCGTGCAAGCGCCGCATTGCGCAATGCCGCAGCCATATTTGGTTCCTGTCAATCCTACGATTTCACGAATCACCCACAGCAATGGTGTATTCGGATCGAAATTCACATCGTGCGTCGTTCCATTGATCGTAAGACGAGGCATTCAACTTCTCCGTGGATCATGGCCGTCGGAGCCAGCGACCGTCGTGCAGCATATCTGCTAGATGGCCGTGGCGGGCCGGGCGTCCGGTGGGGTGAGCATCCTAGTCATATTTGTGATTCTGAGAAAATGAAGAAAGCAGTGCTGGTTTCGAAGGACTTAGCGGGAGCTTAGCAACTGAATAGTCTGCACAAAAAAGCCAGCAGACACCGGCATCGTAATGCCATTTAGGATCGCCGCAATGGCGATCGATACAATTTAAGCGAAAATCAAATTTTTTTGAGAGGTTCGTTTGCGCGCTTCCGGTCAGATTACATAATCGATGGGGCGCGAATATGAGGGTGCGCAGCCTAAACGCTGAGCTTCCAATCTCAGGTCCGATAGTTTGATGCCGGCAAGCAATTCAGCTTCGGCCGAGCGGATGCGCTTGGAGATCGGATCAATGACGCCGCGGCAGAGCGGTGAAGGCTTGTGATCCGATTCTTCTTCCAACGTGCTTTCGGTACTCTCCACGATCTGCTGTACGCTGATGCGATTGCGTTCAAGCGCGAGAGCATAGCCACCGGTCGGGCCCTTGGTGCTGATGAGAAGTCCGGCCCGGGCAAGCGCCTGAAGCACCGGCTCAAGTGTCCGGCGTGATACCGCCATGCGCTCGGCAAGCATTGTGGTTGAGACCAGCTCGCCGCCTGAACAGGCAATCGCCACCATCGCCTCGATTGCCATTTGTGATCGCCGAGAGAGTCCCATCATGTTTCCCGCGAGAGATTTCCACGGCCAGCGTACGGGCTATCGGTCGACCTCGGTCCCCGGAGCGAGCGTGACACGCAATCCGTCGATTGCCGGGCTGAGCAGGATCTGGCAGGCGAGCCGCGAATTACTTTCGACCGCAAAGGCGTCATCCAGGCGGTCGGTCTCTTCCGGATGCGGGGGATGTAAGCGATCGACCCACGCCTGATCGACGTAAACGTGACATGTGGCGCAAGCGCATGCGCCGCCGCATTCGGCTTTGAGGCCAAGCCCCCAATCCCGGATGACAGCCATCAGTTGCCAGCCCTCGAGCGCCTCAATCACGTGCTCGCGGCCGCCATGATCGACCACGTAGACGCGCAAAACGTCTGGATCGGGTTCCTGCTGGTCAGCGGGATTGGCCTTATTTAACATCAAATTCATGCTATTAATCTGCTTTCATACGTTGATGTCGAGTGATATGTAGCATAATCCCGGTCGTCAATTGGTAAATGGCGCCATGAAATACTACCCGATTTTCCTCGATCTCTCCGACAAGCTGACCGTAGTCATCGGTATGGGAGGTGCGGCAGAAAATAAAGTCCGTCTGCTCCGCGCGACCGATGCTCGCATACGCTGGTATATCCCCGACGCGCCCAAGAAAAGGGGGGCGGATGTGGTGGCCGAAACCGGCAATCTCGAAATGGTTCCTTACGCCTCCGCCGAGGACATCGATCTTTCGGATGCCGGCCTTGTTGTCTGTGCCGCGGGAGCCTCGGTGGATCAGCCGATCGCGATGCAGGCGCGAGCTTTGCGTATCCCGGTCAATGTGGTCGACCGGCCGGATTTGTCCACTTTTATCATGCCGGCGATCGTCGATCGCGGCGAGGTGGTTGTGGCGATCGGAACCAACGGTTCGGCACCGGTTCTCGCGCGTCGGCTGCGCGAGCAGATCGAGGCGTTGTTGCCCGCGCGGATTGGATCGCTTGCCAACCTGATCGGCCGTTATCGCGATCGCCTTGCCCAGATTGTCCCGTCAATCGACGAACGCCGCCGCTTTTGGGAACGGATTATCGATGGTCCAATTGCAGGTGATGTGCTCGCGGGTCCTTCCCGCGAAGCAGAAACCAAGCTCGTTGAGGCGATCGAAGCGGCGGACAAGCCCATAGCCTCACCGCATTCGATCGCGCTGATTTGCTCCGCTGAGCGCGATCCGGACCTGCTGAGCTTACGCGGCCTGCGGCTGCTGCAGGATGCAGAAGTCATCATCCATGATGCGAAAATCAATGACGACTTACTCAGCCGCGCGCGCCGCGATGCCGAACGTATTCTGATTGATGCACAGCATCAGGCCTTGCTCACTCGTAGTGAGGTCATTGCACACATCCGGCGCGCGGCTCACGCGCGACACAATATTGTGCTCCTGATGCAGGATGGCCTGACCTCTTCCTGCAATCAAGAATGGATGCAACAGCTCCAAGACCTGGGTGCTGTTGAAGTGACGGCGCTTGCCGAGCGCATCATTGTTTCGCCGCTCACGCCAGCGCAGGAGGCTGCATGACATCGCCGCTCCAGCAAAAAATAAAAGTCATCGGTCCGATAGTCGTGACTGCCAATCGATTGGGCGATGGTGCCGTTGTTTATCGCACTTTCAATGGCGGCTGGTCGGCCGATATCACGCATGCGGAAGTCGTCAACACAGCTGCGGCTGCGACCAAGATGTTGACCGAAGCCATTGCTGACGACGTGTCTGCTGTTGGTGCTTATATCGCGCCCGTTATGCTCTCCCCCGAAGGTGCGCCGCTACCTGGCAATCTTCGCGAACACATCCGGATGAACGGTCCAACCGTCGCGGTCCCGACTGAAATCGGCATCTGAGTATTATAAAATGTACATCTACGATGATCTTGATCGTAAGCTGCTTGCCGAGCGTGTGTCGGAGTTTGGCGATCAGGTTCGGCGCCGTCTGTCCGGTGAACTGACTGAAGATGAATTCAAATCGCTCCGCTTGATGAACGGCATTTATTTGCAGCTCCACGCCTACATGCTGCGGGTCGCCATTCCCTACGGCACCTTATCGGCGGAGCAGATGCGTGGGCTTGCTCACGTCGCCCGACGTTATGACCGCGGCTATGGTCATTTTACGACGCGGCAAAATATCCAATTCAATTGGATCAAACTCGAAGAACTGCCCAACGCCATGGCCGACCTGGCGCGCGTCGGACTTCACGGAATGCAAACCAGCGGCAACTGCGTACGAAATATTACGACGGACCAATGGGCAGGCGTTGCCGTTGATGAAATCGAGGATCCGCGGATTTGGGGCGAGATCGTGCGTCAGTACACTACGCTTCATCCTGAATTTTCTTTCCTTCCGCGTAAATTCAAGATCGCTATTACTGCAGCCAAGAACGATCGCGCTGCCATTAAAGTCCATGATATCGGTCTGCGGCTTTACAAGAACGATGCAGGCGAGACCGGTTTCGAAGTCGCGGCTGGAGGCGGCCTCGGCCGTACACCGTTCATCGCGAAAGTCATCAAGCCGTTTCTGCGCAAGCGCGATGTGCTGAGCTACATCGAAGCGATTTTGCGTGTTTACAATCAATATGGTCGCCGCGACAACATCTACAAAGCCCGGATCAAAATCCTGGTGCATGACCTCGGTGCGGAAGCCTTCGCGCGCGAAGTCGAGCAGGAATGGCAATCGATCAAAGATGGTATGCTTGCGCTTGAGCCCGCTGCAATTGCTGCTATTGCTGCACGGTTTCACTATCCTCGTTACGAGACGCTGATTGATAATCCGATAGAGCTGACGCAAGCGCGCGCGGCTGATAAATCGTTTGAGCGGTGGTTCAAGAATTCCACCTCTCGCCACAAAATGCCGGGCTATGCCATCGTCACGCTCTCGTTGAAGCCGCGAGGCGAACCACCAGGCGACGCAACTGCCGATCAAATGGACGCGATTGCCGATTTGGCGGAGCGTTACAGCGTCGGCGAAATCCGAGTTGGCCACGAGCAAAATCTGGTATTCCCTCACGTCCGCCAGCGCGATCTTCCAGAACTCTGGCGTGCGCTTGATGCCGTCAACCTGGCAACGCCAAACGTCGGGCTTGTCTCTGACATCATTGCCTGCCCGGGGCTGGACTATTGCAGCCTTGCGAATACGCGTTCCATTCCGGTCGCGCAGGATTTAACGAAACGATTGGGCGGTCTGGAATTTGCGGAAAAGCTGGGGCGCCTGCATATCAATATTTCCGGATGCATCAATGCATGCGGGCATCACCATGTCGGGCACATTGGTATCCTCGGGGTCGAGAAAAACGGCGAAGAATTCTACCAGGTCACAATCGGCGGCCGCGCTGACGAGGAAGCCGAACTCGGCGCGTTGATCGGGCCTGCTGTTCCAGAAAGCGAGATCGGCGATGTTGTGGAAGATATCGTCGCCGCTTATCTCGAATTGCGCGAACGCCCCAATGAGCTTTTCATTGATACCGTGAAACGGGTCGGCATCGAGCCTTTCAAGGAGCGCACCTATGCCACTCGTTAAGAACGGACAAATCACTCACGATCAATTCGTTTTCGTTTCGGATGAATCGCCGATTTCTGATAGCGGTCCGGTCGTCGTTTCTGCGGCACGCTTTCTTACTGATCCGGAAAGCCTGCTCAGGCGTAATGCAAATACTGGAGTGCTGTGGCCGAATAATCGGAAAATCAGCGAACTTGCGCCTTATCTCGATCGCCTCGGGCTTGTTGCCTTGGTATTTCCGAATTTCCGAGACGGACGCGCGTATAGCCAAGCCCGTCTGCTGCGTGAACGTTACGGCTATCGCGGCGAATTGCGGGCGACCGGCCAGATTCTGCGCGATCAATTTCTGTTTTTGCTGCGCGCCGGCTTCGACACACTTGATGTGTTGAAAGAAGCCGACGTTCCCGCCATGGCCGATGTGCTGCGCCGTTACAGCGTGTTCTATCAGCCGACCGGCGACGGGCGGTTGACTGCTGCACAAGCCCGGCTTTCGCAACATCAGACCTATTCCGGCATTGGCAGATAATTTCCCACAATCCGCTCACTGTCCCCTGATCGAATGTCGGGGGCAACGCGCCTAGTCCTATGCCTTCTGCTCAACGGGCTGGGGATATTCTCCATTCTAAGATATGGAATGCGTTCTCGCTTCCGAGTGGCCGGTGAACCCGTCCATCGAGTCGGGCTCCTTTCCAACTCACATGGAGATCACAATGGAGATCAACCGGCCTGAAGTCGTCGCCGAAGTGACGGCGGCATTCCACGAGTATGAAAAAGCGTTGATGGCGAATGATGTCGACCGGCTCGACGCAATATTTCATACCGCGCCTGAGACTATCCGGTATGGCATGGCTGAGAATCTCTATGGGCATGACGAGATCAAAGCCTTTCGGGCTGGCCGCTCTCCGGCGGGTCTAACCCGCACCTTGTCTCGGACGAGCATCACGACCTATGGCCGCGATTTTGCGACCGCTTCAACGCTATTTTCCCGAACTACAGTGCCCGGCAAGATTGGGCGACAGATGCAAACATGGGTGCGCTTTCCGCAGGGTTGGCGCGTGGTTGCGGCGCATGTGAGTGTTATTGATGAGCCCGCCACTAAATAAGTTCCCCAAGTTGGGTGATTGGAAAAATGAAGAGTAGTTCAGCATTGCGCTGCTACTCCGGCCTCAATAATGTCCTCGCTCCAATCGCCGGCACGATCAAACGGGCAATCGGCCGAAGAAACAAAAGCACGACAGGTGACGTATGAGCGACAAGAAAGAAGCGGGTGCATTGAAAGTTCCTGCTCGTGTCATCCATGCCTTCATTGAGACATCGCTCTTGGCGCTCAAGCTTGCGGCGACGGATGCGGCTAAAATCGCTGAATTGATGACGGAAGCGGATCTGACAGGCGCTGACGCACACGGAATCTTTCGCTTGCCGCAATACGTCAAACGCGTAAAGGACGGCGGATTTAATCCACATCCCAATATTACCGTAACCAAAAACAGTGCGGCCACTGCGCTGGTTGATGGCGATAATGGGTTTGGGCATCTGGTGATGAGCCGGGTTGCTGAAACAGCAATTTCGCTTGCGCGGGAGACCGGCGTTGCCTGGGTTGGCGCACGTCGCTCCAATCATGCGGGGCCGGCGGGGCTTTATGCGGCTATGCCGATTGAGCACGGCATGGCTTGCATTTATACGGCCGTCGCCAACGCTAATCATATGGCTATCTGGGGCG
>DATAIA010000495.1:0-9104 GCA_036262895.1 Xanthobacteraceae bacterium | reverse complement strand
TCGCCGTCCCAAACCTCGTCGAGATATTGCCGGTCCTCGATTGCAGGACCACCCGTCAGTGCGATTGCAAACCCCCGCCGATTGAGTTCAAGGCCGAGTTGGCGCCATCCCTCATGTGTCCAACGCTTGTACTGGAACTTCGGAGCTGCATGGATAACAGCATAAGGCCGTTCCATGGATATCTCAGGATTTTTCTCTGAACCCGGGCAGATCACCTCAGCAAGAGAATCGACGCCGGCCAGATCGGCAAGGCGCAACATTTCCAAAACACGATGCTGGCCACGCTGCGCAAAAATCGCGCGATGAAGAGTGCGACGTTTCAAGCCGGTTGTAAGTTTACCACCATCGAGCAGACCTATCCGCACTCTGCCTGCAGCCCAACAGAAAAAAGTTGGCCGGTCCCCGCCTTGAGTTGAGATTGCCAAGTCATAGCTGCGCCACAATTGCCTTGCGAGACCAAGGCTCTGCAACGCGCTTGGCCGTGCCGGCATTACTACCGTGCCGTTGATGTCGGGATTGCCCTGCAAAACCCCCTCAGTACCGGCAAATACCAAGGCATCGATTATCGCGTCAGGGAATGCGCCTCTTAAGCTGCGGATCAAAGGCGTCGTGAGGAGCACATCGCCAAGCCGGCGAAGCGCGATAACAAGAATGCGTGGTCGCTCGGGGAGATCAATGCGCTGCATGAGGCTCCACGCGATCCAGCATGGACTGGCCGTGCCGGAGCTCGTTCGGCTTATGGCGTATCATGCCGCCAACCACACCCACACCAACGACATAAATCCAGCCATGGGTAAAATCGAACAAATGTGAATTGAATAATGAGCCAACAATATTCTGAACAACAAATACGGTACCGATCCATGCAACTGGACCTGCTCCATTAAATAAAACCAAATGCGCTACCCACATTGCAATAAGAACAATGGCTCCAACGAACCCAAGCTGAATTGCTGTTGCAAGAATCTGCTGATGAGGATTTGCCGACGCAACGGAAGCCGGCCCCACATTTCCCACCACTGCGTCGCGGAATTGTTCAGTAATTGAGCCAGTCCCATGTCCGATCAGCGGAGCCGATGCAATAAACCGCAAGGATTTCCTCCAGAATTCCAATCGCTGTCCCGATGATGTATCGGCATTCTCCAGTTCGGTCCGCTTGATTTCCTCATACACGCCCACAACGCGCATTCTCAGATAAGGGGACGACCCCCATCCAATAGCCAAGAATATGCTGCCCAAAAGGAGAATGATTGCCCCCCCTTTCCATGCAAGCCGCCTAAAACCAAGCAGCAAAAGCAGGACCGGTAAAACGACGAGTGCCGTTCGTGCGGTTACGACATAAACGATGTTAGCTCCAAAAAGCAGAATGATAGCAGCAAGACCAAATACTTGCCTCACTTGCTTTCTCTCTAAGCAATCCCATAGCCGATCGGCGAGTATACAAATACAGATCACAAACAAGATGGCCTGCGAAATATAGTCTTTGACGGGAACCCCTATTTCCTTTCCACGCCATGGCAATCCAGGCAGCAACGCAAGCGCCCAGGAAACAACCGCCAGCATGGCGCATGAAATCAGAAATCCATTGACGACTCTCCCGCCGCGATTGGAGCGGCGGAAATGCGCCATGAGAAGGGGGATAACCAGCAGCTTGTGAAGTGAATCAAGGCCGCCCAGGCGTTCACTCCAACTCACGTCAGCCCAAAACATGCCGACCACAGCAATGATCCAGAAAGCAACCGGAAATCCGCCTGCTGCGGTCATGACTTCCCGGCGCACAGCATCGAAACCAAGTGTCGGTATAATCGCAATCAGCCATAGGAACAGCACTATTGCCAGCACTGAGCTAGACCACGGCAAGGAAACCGCAATGGCAAGCGCAAAAAAATCCGCAATCCGCAACAACAAAGCGCGATCGACGTTGGAAAAAATGAGGGTACGCTCGCCTGCTTCAGTCATCACCGACGGACGCCCCCCACAATATTGATCACAATCGAACGATCCGGCTTCCAACTGAACCCTGCTCGGGTAGGAGCGCTGATAGCCCTCTACCAGCTTGGAGGCGATCACTTTCGATGATCTGCCTCAACTTGATCTGGTTATCCGCAAATTTCGACCGATCATTCTCAGGATGCCACAGATGGAGAACGCCGGTCGCAAATCGGCCATCCTTCCGACGCACGCCAGCACGAAGAAGCCTGATGATAATATCGGAATCTTCAAGCCCCCACCCGCTGAATGCGGCATCGAACCCATCGACACGAACAAGATCCTCGCGCCGAATGGCAAGGTTACTCCCTCGCGCGCCCTGCCACCGATCGGCATTAAATTTCCGCAATGGTCCGAGTGACAATCGGAATATCGGCGTAATCCGGTTGATCTCGCCTCGCAGCCGTGCCGCGATCCAGGTAGAGAGGGGCCATTCTTCCGCGTGAAGCCGTTCATCGAGAATTCGTGCGGTCATGTCACGAGATATTAGAATACGATTACCGGCAACGAAGTAGCCGGTTTCAGCCAGACACCGATGAGCCGCAATAAACTTGCGCCGCGGAATACAATCCCCGTCGAGGAAAACACAAATCGCACCACGGCTTGCCGCGATGGCACGATTTCTGATTTCGGCAAGCCGAAAACCCCGATCTTCATGTCGCACATGTATGAGCCGAACATTGATACGTGATGACCAGGACGCAATAACCTGCGCTGTCTGGGGCCCCGAACCGTCGTCAGCAACAATGACCTCAAAATTCCGATCACTTTGGTGTGCAAGTCCACGCAACACCGCATCGAGCGCATCTTCTCGATTATAGGTCGCAACGATCACCGATATAAGTTCATCCATGGTGATAGCCTTGCGAGACTGCGGCGAGGAACGTGGCGAATCTAGGATTGTACTGGTACCCGTGATCGATCAACCAATCTGGTGGTGCTTTGACCAGGCATAACATCAACAAGAATGACCTCGCCCCCCTCTGCTTCGACCACTTCATGGCCGACAACATCCTCGCGACGATAGTCCCCCCCTTTAACCAGAACGGTGGGACGAACACGGCGAATGAGTTCAAGTGGAGTATCTTCTTTGAAGATGACGACGAGGTCGACCGCTTCCAGCGCTGCAAGCACAATTGCCCGTGATTGCTCGTTCTGGATCGGGCGCGCATCTCCCTTCAGCCGCACCACCGATGAATCGGAGTTAAGTCCCACGACCAGCCGGTCGCAAGCTGCACGCGCTTCCGTTAAAACCTTGATGTGACCCGGATGCAGCAGATCGAAACATCCGTTGGTAAATCCGACACGCAAACCATGCCGGCGCCATTCGCTAAGCCGCTCTTCGAGCTGCGACCAGTCGAAGAGAATCTTTTCCTCTGAAGCCAGAGATGCCGCGGGCAGAATGCGTGAACGCAATTCCTGGATAGTGACGCTTGCCGTCCCGCGTTTGCCGACGACAACTGCCGCCGCCGCATTTGCGGCCCGCATGGCGGGTTCAAATCCGGCCCCCATTGCGAGCAGTGCCGCAACAACCGCAACAACCGTGTCACCCGCCCCCGATACATCGCGGACCTTGACAGGATAAGCCGGCACGTGGATCGGATCGGTCCCCGTTCCGACAAGTGTCATCCCATCTTCGCTTCGGGTAACAAGGACCGCCTCAGCCTCCACCATACGGGCAAGCTCGTCTGCCGCCGCCGCAACCTCCGCATCGGTTTTCGCAACCCGACGCGTCGCATCTGCAAGTTCTTTTCGGTTGGGCGTAATCAGCGTTGCACCACGATATCTGCTGAAATCAGCCCCCTTCGGATCGACGATAATCGGTTTACGCAGTTTTTTGGCAGCATCGATCAGCGTGCGTACGATCCGCGGGGTCAGAACACCTTTGGCATAGTCCGACAACACCACAGCACCGACACGCGGCAAAACCCCAAGGGCATGGTCGATCACGGCCTGTTCGCTCGCCGCATCGATTGGCCGCGCCACCTCCCAATCCGCACGCAGCATGTGCGTTGAGTGATGTTCGGACACAAACCGTACCTTGTGCGTTGTCGGCCGGCCCGGATCAACCACAAGCTTGGCTTCGATGTTCTGCTCCGCCAGGAGTGCGGACGTCAGCGTCCGGGCCGCCTCATCCTCACCGATCACTCCGACGAACAGGCATCGTGCGCCTAGTGAAGCAATATTGCGCGCAACGTTGCCGGCACCACCAATGACTGCTTCCTGCCTTGCCACCGCCAGCACCGCCGTCGGAGCCTCCGGCGAAATGCGCGAAACTTCCCCATAAACGAAATCATCCACCATCACATCGCCCACACAAAGGATGGTCTGGGCGCTGAGTTCGGTCAGCCGGTGTTCAAAATCGAACATCACATGTGCCTGCGGGTATAGATGGAGGAACTCATCACATCATCGATAGCGATCATGGGTGTCGAGAAACGATTTGACATATCGCTCGACACCCAATTCCAGAGGGGTAAATCCAGCATTGTAGCCTGCCCGCCGCAAATTCTCGACCGAGGCCTGCGTAAAGTACTGATAGCTGTTTCGTATGCTATCCGGCATGTCCACATATTCGATATTTGGCTCTCGCCCAATCGACTTGAACATCGCAACAATCATGTCTCGGAAGCTGCGTGCATTTCCAGTACCGACATTGAAAATGCCTGATACGGCAGGATTTTCCAGCAGCCATAACATAACGGACACAACATCATCGACATAAATGAAGTCGCGCTTTTGCTCACCATCGGCAATGCCGGAGCGGTGCGATTTGAAAAGGCGCACCGGGACGCCGTTCTTGGCATCAGCAAAAACCTTGGCAAGCACGCTCATTTGAGCCTGCTTATGATACTCATTCGGTCCAAATACGTTGAAGAATTTCAGACCAGCCCATTGCGGCGGCAGCTTCTCTCGTTTGGATAATCGATCGACTACCGCCAGATCGAACAAATGCTTGCTCCAGCCATAGAGATTCATGGGCTGCAATTGACGCAGCGCCGATGGCGACCAATCATCGGAAAAGCCCTGATCGCCATCTCCATAAGTGGCCGCTGAAGACGCGTAGATAAAAGGTGTTCGATTGGACGTACACCAATCGAGCAACTCGAGAGATCGGCGAAAATTCGTGTTGATCACCAGATCGCCGTCTGTCGCCGTCGTCTCTGAAATCGCGCCGAGATGAATGACCGCGTCAAGCTTGCGTCCCTTCAGCCAATCAAACAAATCGTCCGGAGGCACGAAATCGGCCAATTGGCGCTTTTGCAGATTGCGCCATTTGCCGTCTGTACCGAGCACATCATTAACGACGACGTCGGTGCGGCCAGCCTCATTGAGGCTCGCAACAACGTTCGATCCGATAAAGCCTGCTCCGCCCGTCACCAACAGCATTTATCAGCGCCCCCATTTGGCGTTTCCGGCCACGAGCTTACGAGGACCGAACGACTGTAACGGCTTGCGATCTGCGTGCCGTTGATAGGCGGCAATCGGCCCCAGGCCGCTGCCAACGGGATTCCTTTGCCTCACTCCTTCGCGCTGCGCAACACTGCTCGCCGACTGCGGGTATGAATACCCATAAGTCTGTAAACCGGTCACCCAACTATTGAGCCCCCTTTCGCATCGGGCTAAGACCGATATCTCTGGAGCTGCAAGAGCTTAAACAGCTCGCAAGCCATTGTTGGATCACGCCAAGTTCGTTCGGGTTTCATGGCCATCGTAAAAACCGCTTCCTCTGCCGACACCTGCCCGATCCTGGTTGTCCCCTACATGTGGATTGGGGACTTCGTGCGCTGCCATTCGGTGGTGAAGGTGCTCAATGCACGGTGGCCGCACCGCCCTATCGATGTGCTCACCACAACACGCTGTGAGCCACTGCTTCGTTACATGCCAGGGGTGCGCAAAGGCATTACGGTGGATCTGCCTCGCCGCAAGGTGGCTTTGCTCCAACACAAAGCTCTCGGCGATCGCTTGGCGGCCGAAAACTACGCCACGGTTTTGGTCATGCCTCGCACCTGGAAATCGGCTCTCGCACCATTCCTGGCCGGCATTCCAGAGCGCGTCGGATTTGTGGGCGAAGCCAGATTTGGTCTCATCAACGATTTGCGCTGGGGCGAGAGCAAGCTGCCGCGCATGATCGACCGATGCGGTGCCCTTGCTCTGCCGAACGAAGCGATTCTTCCGACAGAATGGCCATTGCCGGCGCTGGTCGTTCCGAAAGCGGAAGTTGCCGAATGGCGCAATAAACAAGACCTGGCGTCTTCAGGACTTGTCGTTGCGCTTGCTCCCGGCGCAGTTGGGCCCTCAAAACGCTGGCCGGCAAGCGCCTATGCGGACATTGCCCGTCGACTTTCTGCCGATGGGATTGCGGTTTGGCTGCTCGGCGGCCCCGAAGAACACTCGCTTGCCAGTGAGATTGCCCGTGCCGGTGGCAGCGATGTCCACAATTTAACAGGCCCTGATCTTCGCAATGCCATTGTGGCGCTCGCCGCAGCCAATGCGGCCATATCCAACGATTCAGGCCTGCTGCATGTTGCAGCAGCGCTTGGGACCCCTTCGATCGGCATCTTTGGACCAACAAGCCCCTGGCACTGGGCGCCACTCAATCCGCTTGCGGCAACAATCGAAAGTACCATCCCCCTCGCCTGTCGGCCCTGCCACAAGCCGATTTGCCACCTGGAGCACCATCGCTGCATGAACGACATCCCCGCAAGCGAGGTCCTCAAGGCAACCTATGAGGCGCTGAAGATAGCGGCCGCTGCAAATGTCTGACGCTTGCCTTGGCGCACCGCGCTCGATACCACACGAAAAGATTGACCTCACCCATCAGGAACGGATCATGACCAGCGTACACGAGGACATTGCCGAACATTTCCGCCGGTCACGTGACACTCTCGCTCGCGCGGCTGAGGAACCGGTCCTTCTGGCTACGATCAGCGCAATTGCCGCCAAAATTACTGACATGTATCGACATGGTGGCAAGCTGCTGCTTGCGGGGAATGGCGGAAGTGCCGCTGACTCCCAACACATCGCCGCTGAATTTTTGTGTCGCTTCCGTTTCAATCGCGCACCGCTTCCCGCTATTGCGCTGACAACCGATACGTCCGTTCTGACGGCCGTCGGAAACGATTTCGGTTTTGATCAGGTATTTGAGCGCCAGATCCACGGGCTTGGCCGGACAGGCGATGTATTCATGGCCATCACCACATCCGGAAAATCGCCGAATGTCATGTCAGCCATTAAGGCCGCACGCGAGATCGGGATCACGGTTGTGGGCTTTACAGGCTCAGGCCCCGGCGGAAAGGCCATGAGTGCGCTATGCGACCTCACGCTGCTGGCACCTTCTGAGGATACAGCCCAGATCCAGCAAATTCATCTTGTGGCCGCACATGCCATTTGCGGCCTCGTCGAACAGAATTTGTTCGGTCAGAAACAAACGTAGAACGCTCTCACAGTTTATTTTGCAGCGACCTGGCTGATCGCATCGCTCACCACGTCAACTGACGGCGACTGTCCATCATCGCCCACGCACTTGATAGGGCCGGAACCAATGGGTCCGGTCAGCCCTGGCTTGCTTCCCACAAAAATCGCGACCAGAGGTACCCGCAGCCCGGCCGCAAGATGCATCAAGCCGGTGTCGACCCCGACAACAAGCGCGGCCCCAGCAATCAATTGCGCAACTTTATCGAGAGACTGCCTTTGAGGAATCCGAACCCTGGATAATCCGGCAGCAATCCGCTCGCTGCGGCGCCGCTCCAACTCCGTCCCCCATGGAATAACGAGTTCAAGTCCCTGTTCCTCCAAGCCCCTTCCGATTTCGCGCCAGAAGTGCTCAGGCCACTCTTTCCGGGGTTGAGCCGTAGACGGAAGCAGCACCGCATAACGATCGTGCCCTGATCCCGACAGCCGGCGCTGATCGAGGCCGTAATCGGGCTCGCCTTTGTGAGCATAATTGAGTGCCCGCGCAGTCAGGATACGGTTGCGTTCAATGGCATGAAGATCTCGGGACACATTGTGCCGAACATCATAGAAATAAGTGGATATCGGTTCACGCGCGCTCGCCAGGTCGTAACCATGACGGCGACCTTGCACGAGCTTGGTAATGACGGCTGATCGAAACAGCCCCTGAGTATCGATAATAGTGTCATAGATCTGCCGCCTGGCAACGCACGTAAAATCGCGCATTTCGCGCCAGCTTGAAAATTTGTAGAACTCTTTCCGCCACCGCCGTGATGCAACGGGGATGACATTATCAACGCCCGGATGAAGCCGCACCAAAGGCGCAAATGCCTCCTCAACAATCCACGTAATACGGGCTTTGGGCAGCACTTTGCGCACATCGGACACGGCCGGCATGTTGTGAATGACGTCCCCAAGCGAGGACGTTTTGACGAAGAGAATGTCGGACATACAACCCGATTAGCGGCCAAGGCAATTGCGGTTCTGCAGCTTAAGATGTGGTTATACCGATTAACCAGGGCGTTGCAGCTTTTCTTTGCTTCTTGCAATACTGAGCCGATGGATCAACACCGGGCCGACGACGCAATTATCCCCCAGGATCGGACATGACAATCCTCGTTACCGGCGGTGCCGGCTACATCGGCAGCCATATGGTTCACGAACTCGTCGATCAAGGCGAGCAGGTTGTCGTGCTCGATAACCTTTCGACCGGTTTCGATTGGGCGCTGGCGCCGAATGTGCCGCTTTTTGTCGGAGAAACCGGAGATCATGCTCTGGTGGAACGCATTATTGCCGACCACGGCGTCACGACCATCATCCATTTCGCCGCTTCGCTTGTGGTCCCTGATTCGGTTCGCGATCCGCTGAGCTACTACCGCAACAATACGGCGAACTCCCGGACCCTGATCGAAGCCGCGGTGAAGAGCCACGTTCGGCATTTCATTTTCTCTTCAACGGCTGCAGTTTACGGCAATCCGGCACGCATGCCGGTCGCCGAGGACGATCCCACTGTGCCGTTGTCGCCCTACGGTTGGTCGAAGCTGATGACCGAGATCATCCTGCGTGACACCACCACAGCGCATGGGCTCGGCCACGTCGCGCTGCGCTACTTCAACGTCGCCGGCGCCGATCCACAGCTTCGCACCGGATTGTCGACGCCG
>DATAIA010000494.1:0-9560 GCA_036262895.1 Xanthobacteraceae bacterium | reverse complement strand
AGCACGTGATCCGCGCACGAGATGGACGACGAACCGCGAGATGCGATCGCTTAGGTGATCTCGCAGCTTCAACGGGGAGCAGATGACACACCCTTCACTTCTCAATCCATTCAGTCCGAACCAACAGGCCGGCATCGTCTTCAGTCGGCAGGGGGGAAGGGCCACCCCCGTCTGCTCTCAGTGTCAGTCGGACGACATCATCTCTCATGCGACCGCGCAGTGGAGCAACGAATCGCAGCAATGGGAGCTGGCCAATACCTTTGCACAGCCCGCTCACTGCAACCGTTGTAACAGCTCGTGCGAAATAATTTGGCTGCCGCTTAATTGAACGGGCAGGCGATCCGCGGCGCCGAACCCGCCTGGAGCCGCGTCGTAACCAATTTCTGTTGGCTTTTCGCTAGCCAAAGCAATGATTTATCCTGATCTCCAAAAGTGTCACTTGCGCGGAACGATTTCCCGCCCTCGGCGTTTTCTAACCGTAGTTTGTCCCTCAAAGATGACTACCTCCGAAGCAGCGGTCTCAGCTACCCCCCAGCTGAGGCCGCTGTTCTATGTCTGGCGCATGCAGCACTGAACGCGCATGCAACACTGAAAAGTGGCGATCGACCCAGAGGCAAACGCAAACTCTTGAACTTCGTAATGACAGCGCGCCCGAGCTCCCAAGTACGGTCGGCGCGACAAAACACCAGCGTAACAGGCGCGAGTTTTACCAGTCGCAAAGCCATTTCAATGCAGAGGCGAGGGAACGGAACGGCAGAGCAGCGATGCGATTGGAGGAGCCGGACGACTTAATGCACCTGAATCTTCGGACCGCTCACCTTCCTCGGCGGGGTGCCGTCCCTGCGATTCAGTTCGGCCTGTAGTCGGACGTTTTCGACCAGAATCGCACGCATCGCTTGACGGACATCTCCGTCGGCGCTGTTAAGGATCGCGTCGATCGCACTTTCCAACAGGTCGTCCATACGCAACTAACTGCCAAAAGGTGCGCTGGTTCCCCGCCGTGCGGCCGGGTCCCGAGCGGCGTCGGCGGGTTTCGGTTATCTAAAGCCAAAGAGTTATGTGAATTGAACGAGACCGGCGGGACGCGCGAGAACTGCTACCGCTCACGATGCAGCTTGAGCCGAACTCGACATTTCCGGAGTTTTCAATATCTCCGGAGTTTTCATATCCGCGGGAATTTTGAGGTGCCGTGCGGCGCCTCGCGCGGCCTGAAGACCCCCAGGGAAACCGCTGCGATCGCTATAGTCTGCCACCGCTGTTTTGCGGTTGCCCTTTTCGGATTCGAGACCGGAGGCGCACATCACGTCGACCGCCGTGACGGCGGCGAGCGCGGCGAGGGTGAGGATGGCATTGGTTGTTTTCTCGCCGTTCTGTCGAATTCCTGTCGCGACGGTGGCGATATCCGCCATGTCACCCGCGACCCGGCCCCAAATCCACGGCGCGCGATTATGACTCGTCAGGATCGCCACTCCGGTAGCGATTTCGCGTGCCCCGTACGAGCGCACCAGCGGCTCCATGCCGTTCAGACCGGCAGCTCGGCACATAGCCCGTGGCGCTACCAGTTCAGCGGCGCCAAGCGCGATTGAAAGATACCCGAGCCCCTTGGCCATCCTGTTGTGCCCTGATTGCGAACGAGCGCGCAAGGCTGTTGGTGCAATTGCACTGCGCATGTGTGTCACCTCACGGCTTCAATACGACTTTGACGCAGCCGTCCTGCTTGTCGCGGAAGGTCTTGTACATCTCGGGTCCTCGTTCGAGCGGTTCTGTATGGGTAATCACGAATGACGGATCGATCTGGTTTTCGACAACCAGGTTGAGCAAGTCGTCGGTCCACCGGTTCACATGGGTCTGGCCGGTGCGGATCGTGAGGCCTTTATTCATAACGGCCCCGAGCGGAATTTTATCGAGAAGGCCGCCGTAGACGCCAGGTATAGATAGAACGCCGGCAGGGCGGCAGACATACATCATTTCGCGCAAGACGTGCGGACGATCGGTCTCCAGCATCATCGCCTGTTTGGCCCGATCGTACATTGAATCGATCGAACCCGTAGCGTGAGCCTCCAGGCCTACCGCATCGATGCATTTCTCCGGGCCCTTGCCGCCGGTCAATTCATTCAGCCGCTCGATTACACTCTCTTCTTCGAAGTTGATGGTAATCGCGCCGCCGGCTTCGGCCATCGACAGCCTTTCGGGAAGCCTATCAATTGCAATCACTTGCTTCGCCCCAAGCAGGATTGCACTGCGTATCGTCATTTGGCCGACCGGCCCGCAGCCCCAGATGGCCACTGTATCGGTTGGCTGGATGTCGCATTGCGCCGCTCCCTGCCATCCGGTCGGAAAGATATCGGACAGGAAAAGAAGCTTTTCGTCAGGAATCGAGTCCGGAACCTTGATGTGCGTTTTATCGGCGAACGGCACGCGAAGGTATTCAGCCTGGCCGCCCGCATATCCACCTGTGAGGTGTGTGTAGCCGAACAGCCCGGCGGTGGTATGCCCAAAAACCTTGTCGCCCAGGTTCTTGTTACGGTTGCTCCGTTCACAGACGGAGAAGTTGCCCCGTTTGCACTGTTCGCATTCGCCGCAGATGATGGTGAACGGTATCACTACCCTGTCGCCAACCTTCAGCGCGCTTTTGGCCGCGCTCCCCACTTCGACCACCTCTCCCATGGTCTCGTGACCCATGATGTCGCCCGATTTCATCCCGGGCATGAAGTGATCAAACAGGTGCAGGTCTGAGCCGCAAATCGCGCAGCTCGTCACCTTGATGATCGCGTCACGATCATCTTCGATTTCAGGGTCAGGAACTCTCTCGCAACGGATATCTGCCGTTCCGTGCCAAACAAGTGCTCTCATGGGGCTCCGTCCGTCTTGCGTGCGCAAGCCTCGCTCTTGCTAAGCCTTGCTGTTCGGTTCTCGTATCGAACCTCAAGGACGGGCGTTCGTTCCCCTCAGTCGCGCATTCGGCCATCAAGCGCTTTGTGTGAAGTCCCCTGAAATTTCACGCATCGATCAGCACTCCCGGATTGAGGATCCCGTTCGGGTCCAGTTCCTTTTTGACGGCCCGAAGCGAGGACGCGAAAAGCTCGGGACGTTGTCGGTCGTACCAGGGCCGATGATCACGGCCAACCGCGTGATGGTGCGTGATCGTACCACCTGCTTCGATCAGAGCGTCGCTCGCGGCATTCTTGATTGCCTGCCACTGCTCCAGAAGTGCCCCATGACGACCGAGAGCGTGGAAGGAAAAGTATGGCGCGGGCCCGTCCGGATACACGTGGGTGAAACGACAGGTGACCTCGCCCTTCACTCCCGTCGCCGCAATGATAGCCCGCTCGGTCGCGGACTTTACCCGGTCATGGAACGTTTCAAACCGATCCCAGGTGATCGCGGTCTCGAACGTATCGTTGATCAGCCCCGCCGGTGTCAGAAATTCGCGCGCGTAGGGCATGCGGATAAAGGCATTGCGCCATATGCCCGCCGCGCCTTCGAGATGCGCATCGCCGGGGTTTGCGGTCTCCGCCTTTCCACCGTGATCGCCGCAGCACTCGAGGGCTCGTGCCATCCACGCGTCCGGCGAGTGGTCACCGGATTCGAAGCCGAGTACCATAATGGCTGCGCTGCCGTCCGCCGCGCCGGTATTGAAAGCTTCCTGCGGATCCAGGATGCGGCAGTTCGATGGATACAGGCCAGCCTGCGCGATCGCGCGTACCGCGCGCGCCGCGGCGAAGAAGGTTTGAAAACGAATCGATGCCCCGGCGCGGAACTTCGGACGCGGCTGCAGCCGCATCCAGGCGCGGGAAATTATTCCGAGCGTTCCTTCCGAACCGATCAGCATGCGGTCGGGACTTGGGCCGGCTCCGGAGCCGGGCAAGCGGCGCGTTTCCAAAATGCCGCGTGGCGTCACGACCCGCAGGTTTTCGACGAAATCATCGATGTGGGTGTAGAGGCTGGCGAAATGACCACCGGATCTCGTGGCGATCCAACCGCCAAGCGTCGAATATTCGAAACTTTGGGGGAAGTGCCGTAACGTGACGCCGTGCGGCTTGAGTTGGTTTTCCAGCGATGGACCGTAGGTGCCGCCTTCGATAAGCGCGGCGCGCGAGGTCTGATCTATCTCGACGACCTTATCGAAATGCCGCAGGTCGATCGTAACAGCCGACTTATGACGGATGCCGTCTACTCGGGGTTCGACACCACCGCAGACGCTCGATCCGCCTCCGAACGGTGTCACGCACGCGCCGACGCTGCCAGCCCAGTCCATAACGGCGGAAATCTCGGCTTCATTGCGCGGATAGGCGACAACGTCGGGCGCGCAATCGTAATCGCCAAGCATCGCACGTACATAATCCGGATACGATTTCCCGTAAGCATGCGCAGCGCGGTCGTAGCGATCGCTCGTGCAGAAGTCGGCAATTGCCTCGGGCGGTTGTACGCGCGCCGGACGCAATTTCAGATCCTCGATCCGGGGCACCGGGACGGTTTCGAATTTATCGCGAGCGAATTTCGTGCGGTAGCGCCCGAGCACGAAATCCTGCTCCGCGCGCGTCATGCCTTCGCCCTCGCGGCCCCAGCCATAGTGCTTAAGCCTCGCGCCGCTCATGAATTACCTCCCTGGATTTTCCGCCCGCATTGTTCTGTTTGGGGCCATTGAGACTCACTCTCTCGCGACAAGGCTGCCTCGGCAAGCTTCGTCTTGGGCGGATCATGACGGGCGAGTTCTGATTCACGGCCAGGCTCCGGAAGGAAAACTCTCTGCCGAGGGCTCATTGGCTAAAACAAAGCATTCGTTTCGGGACAAACATTGAAACTCCCGACCATTGTTTTGGCAGCCCCAACTGCGAGATACATGGTCCGATGAAGAACACCGGCTTAGCGATGCTGACCGAGAAATTCGACGCCTTTGGCGAGGCCATGCCCGATCCCGTCCGTAGCGAGAACGAAACATCAACCCCCGTGTCCGGGAATGTCGGGCGGATCGGCCTGTATGTGTTCTGGCTGGTTGTGGTGGCAATCATAGCCGCCCGTATCACCTGTTATCCAGCCGAGCGGGCGTTTGAGGTAAGCAGCGCAATCGGGGCGAGTCCTGCGCTCGCGCGTTAAGGCTCCTTCCGGCGATGGTTTGCGCGGCGATGCACATCAGCCTCGCTCCGGACCGTCGCAGAGAATAAACATTACCGATTCCAGGTGATTTAGCGCATATTCTTCTTTGTCGAAGGATTTTGCGTGTCACGCCAGGTTGACCCCCCTTATAAAGCCGGACTTTTCGGCAAAGCGATTGCGAAGGCCGCCCCACTGAGTTGGGGAGTGGCGCTCTGCGCGTTGGTGACACTGCTCGCGCTCACGATTCAAACATTCGAAGAGGCCCTCGTCGGGCATCCCTATGTTGAAGCCATCGTTATTTCCATTTTGCTCGGCATCGGCATTCGTACCTTTTGGCAGCCGGCGCAGCGGTGGCAAAAGGGGATTGCGTTCAGCGCCAAGCAATTGCTCGAGGTGGCTGTCGCGCTGCTCGGAGCGTCCTTGAGCTTTGCTGCGATCGCCGCTTCAGGTCTGGTCTTGCTCGGCGCGATTGTCAGCATCGTTGTTCTCGCGCTTGCCGTCAGCTTCGGCATAAGCCGGCTGCTGTGCCTGCCAGTTCGGCTGTCAATCCTGATCGCGTGCGGAAATTCGATATGCGGCAATTCGGCTATTGCCGCGGTCGCGCCGGTGATCGGAGCAAGCAGCGAGGACGTCGCGTCTTCGATCTCGTTCACTGCGGTGCTGGGCGTCATTGTGGTGCTGGCGCTACCGCTTTTGATTCCGCTGCTGCAGCTTTCAGAAACGCAATATGGAATCCTTGCCGGCATGACCGTTTACGCCGTTCCACAAGTATTGGCGGCGACTGTGCCGGTAGGGCTCGTGAGCACCCAGATCGGCACATTGGTAAAGCTGATAAGGGTAATGATGCTCGGGCCCCTGGTCGCGTGCATTGCGTTATCGGCGCGTCGTCTTCGCGGCGACCAATCGTCGGCCTATTCCGGATCGAATAGATTGTTCGACACCGTTCCATGGTTCATCGTCGGGTTCTTTTTGTTGGCTGGGCTACGCTCCCTGGCCTTGATCCCCGACACTGCGGTGTTTTTGCTGCAGCGCGCCGCAAGCGTTCTGACGATCATGTCAATGGCGGCGCTGGGTTTGGGAGTCGATTTGCGCGTCATCGGTACGGTCGGGGGTAAAGTCACCGCGGCTGTGACGCTGTCGTTGCTCTTTCTTTTGGCACTCGGCATTTGCTTCGTATGCTACGGCACCCGGTGATTAGGCTGAATCAGGATGGGATCGGATCGGGTGCGAAGTCGTTATGCAGCGATCGGGCATTTCCTGTTCGAGCGCTGCTGTGAACGCATACCTACTTTAGTTTCGAGGCGCTGGGGCCATTTGCGGTCAAGTTCCGCTTGCCGGGTACGCATCTGTGGCTAAGTTGCTCGGGAGGCAAGTTGGGGGACTTCCCAACCGTAAAAAGCAAAAAGGAGAGAAACGAAATGAAGAGAAAATCCAGTCCCCCCATTATGAGGTCCGTGCGCGGACTTATCGGCGGAACGGTCCTTGGTTTGTTGACCCTTGCGGCCGGTCAGGCATCGGCGGCGGATGCCATCAAGATCGGCGTCATCGCGGAAGCACAGGCGATCGCCGGGGCTTCGATCCCGCAGGCAGCCCAGTTGGCGGCGGATGAAATCAATGCGAAGGGCGGAGTCGATGGTCGCAAGATCGAAATCGTCACCTATGACAACCATTCCTCATCGGCGGATTCCGTTCGCGCGTTCCAGCGCGCCGTCAACGAGGACAAGGTCAACATCGTCATAGCAAGCTATATCAGCGAAGTCGTGCTGGCGCTTGAGCCCTGGGCAGCGCGCCTGAAGACACCCTTTATTACGCCCGGTGCTGCCTCCAATGAGATCAGCAAGAGCGTTCATAACGACTACGAAAAGAACAAATACACGTTCCACGGCTATCTGACGTCGGCTGCGCTCGCGCTCTCGGTCTGCGACGCCGCAAAGGAACTGCTGGTCGAGCAAAAGCACATGAAGACCGCCGTGATCATGAGCGAGGACGCGGCCTGGACCAAGCCACTCGACGTTGGATATGAAGAGTGCCTGCCGAAAATCGGGCTGAAGGTGCTCGATCACATCCGCTTCTCGCCCGACACGACCGACTTCACTCCGATCTTCAACAAGATCGAGGGCGCCAAGCCGGACGTCATCATCACCGGGATTTCGCATGTTGGCGTGCAGCCGACGGTGCAGTGGAAGAATCAGCAGGTTCCGATCCCAATGTTCGGCATCAGCTCGCAGGCAACCAACAGCACCTTCGCCAAGGATACGAACGATGCCGCAGAAGGCGTGCTGTTTCAGGCGGTCTCCGGGCCGGACGTTCCGGTGACGCCGAAGAGCCTGCCTTTCACGCAGGCATTCAAGGCCAAGTTCGGCAACTTCCCCTCATACGCGGGCTACACCTCCTATGATGAAGTGTACTACATCGCGGATGCAGTGAAGCGCGCCGGCTCGACCGATGCCGACAAGCTGGTAGCCGCACTCGAAAAGACAGACTGGGTCGGCACCATCGGCCGTGTCCAGTTTTACGGCAAAGAGGATCAGTTCACCCATTCGATCAAATACGGCAAGGGACTGATTACCGGCCTTATGCTGCAGTGGCAGGATGGCAAGCAGGTCGCGGTCTGGCCTGCCGAGGTCGCCAAGGGCCAGTTGAAGTTCCCAAGCTTCATCAAGGTCACCTCAAATTAAAGTCGAATGAAGATTGCTCCCGGGTCCCTCCCGGGAGCATTTTTCACGTTGCGTTTTCCTACAGGGCAGCGGTGCTGCCGCGGCAGTTTATTAGATGCTTGCCTTTCAAATTCTCATCGACGGCTTTGCCATTAGTGCCTTGTATGCTTTGGGTGCGACCGGCTTCACGCTTATCTTCGGCGTTTCCGGCGTGCTCAATCTCTCGCACGGCGCAATCATGGTGCTGGCGGCAGTAGCGGCATGGGCCGGCGCCAGCATGTTGCACATGAACACTTACGAAGGCGCGCTGCTCGGGGTAGTGGTCGCGCTGGTGGCGGCGTTCGCAACCTACTTTGCGGTGGTGCAGCCGATTCAAAGGTCGAGACGGATACCCAACGAGGAGAAGGAAATCTTCGTGCTGACCGGCACTCTGCTCTGGGGCATCATGATCCAGGAACTAATTGCCTACTTCTTCACGAACAACGCCAAGACCGTGCTGCCCATCGTGGAAGGGGTGATGGACATTTTCGGCGTTCGGACGCCGCGGAATGAAATTTTCACCGCGGTCGTTTGTTGTCTGGTGATCGGGCTACTTTGGGCGTTGGTGAATCGCACGCGTACCGGCAAGGCGGTCCTGGCGGCGTCGATGAACCCGCGCGGCGTCACTCTGCTCGGACTCGAGCTTACCAACATCTACATCGTGGTTTGGGCAATTTACGGGATACTTGCCGGTATTGCCGGCGTGCTGCTCGGAATGTTTCTCGGCGTCAGCTCCTACAGCGTAGGCCCGCTCACCGCGAGCGCGTTTTCGATCGTGGTGCTGGGCGGTCTTGGGAGCGTCTCCGGATCGCTGATTGCCGCGTTCGTGGTTGGGTATCTGGAGACCCTTACCGCGTATCTCGTTTCGCCGGCGTACCGCACGATTCCGGCTCTGCTGCTGCTGGTGATCGTGATGTACATCCGGCCCCAAGGCCTGCTCGGGAGGCGATGAGCATGGCTGATTTTTTCAAATCGCGGCTGTTCTGGATCTCGCTCATCGTCGTCGTGATCGCCTCGACGCTGCCGCTGTATGTTTCTGGCTATATCCTTGGGCTGCTGACGGTCGCTTATTACTTCGGCGTGTTCGCGATGGCGTGGGACCTGCTGTTCGGGTTCGCCGGCGAAGTCAATTTCGGCCCGACGTTCCTGATCGGGGTAGGTGCCTACACGGCCGGGATTCTCAACAACGAGTATGGCTGGTCGGTATATCTGTGTATCGTCCTAGGTGCGTTGGCCGCCGTCATCGCCGGATTTGTGCTCGCGCTTCCGGCGCTGCGCGTGCGCGGTCCTTATTTCGGGCTGACGACCCTTGTGGCAGTGTTGATCCTGCAAAACTTCATCGTCGTTTTCGCCGAGCTCACCGGCGGCGAAATCGGTCTCACCATTCCCGATGTGATCACGATCAATGCCGGCGTGAATTACTGGATCGCGCTCGGCTTCATGACCATTAGCGCCATCATTCTGTATGGTCTGTCACAGTCGCCGGTCGGGTTGGTGCTGCAGGCCAGCGGACAGGACCCGGTGCAAGCCGGTGCGCTCGGTTTCAACATCGTCAAACACAAGCTCGCCGCGTTCGTCGTCAGTGCGTTCTTCTCGGGGCTTTCAGGCGCGTTGTTGGTCTTTTATTTTGGCACGGCTTCAGTCGGAACGGTCGTTGACGTCGCGGTTGGCGTCAACGTCATCGTGGCGGCCGTGCTAGGTGGCCGGCGCACGGTGCTGGGCGCGGCGCTCGGCGCCATCTTCCTGATCGTGGCCGGCGAATTCCTG